>JACQCL010000131.1 GCA_016201645.1 Candidatus Rokuibacteriota bacterium | reverse complement strand
TGCGGCTCCGATCCTCGGATTGGTGGAGAACATGGCCGGCTACGTGTGCGGCAAGTGCGGAGCTCTCGGCGAGCTCTTTCAGGGCTCCCCGGGTGAAGCGCTGGCCGCCGAGTTCGGGATCCCGTTCCTGGGCCGGATTCCGTTCGATCACCGTCTGGCCGCTGCCGGAGACCGTGGTGTTCCCTTCCTCGTCGAGCATCCCGACGGCCTGGCCGGCCACGCTCTCAGGGGGATCGCCGAGCGCATCCGCGCCGGTCTCGGATGACCTATCGCTTTTGCATGGCGTGCGGCGGGCGCCTGCGCCGTCGCCTGCGCCGTGTGCGGCAAGAGGGCCGGGAGCGTCTCCGCTGCCGCCGGTGCGGCTGGATCTTCTACGGCAACCCGATCCCTGCCGCGGTGGCCCTGGTGGTTCGGGGAGGGAAAGTCCTGCTGGGCAGGCGGGCCGCCGCCCCCTACCGTGGGACGTGGGATCTGCCCGGGGGATTCCTCGAGGCAGGGGAAACGCCGGAGTGGGCGCTCGCACGCGAGATCGGGGAGGAGCTCGGCGCCCGGATCCGCTCGGCGCGCTTCCTCTCCTTTTTCACCGAGACGTACGGCCGCCGGGGGTTCCCGATCCTGGCAGCCGTGTATCGAGTGAAGCTCGCCCCGGGGCGGCTCCGCCACGGCAGCGACGTCTCCGAACTCCGCTGGTTCTCCCGGCGAAAGCTTCCCTATCGGAAGATCAGCTTTCCCTCGGTGCGCCGCGCCCTCAGGCTCTTCGCCTGAGGGAGGCGTCAGCAGCGCACGTTCTTGTCTTCGGGCTCGTAGTTCGGGAGCTTGAAGGTCCGGGCGAAATCGTCCTCCCAGATCTCGAGCGGAATGCGTCCCAGCCGGTCGCTGCCATCGAACGCCACGATCGTCGCGCGTTCGACGAACTCCTTGCCCCCCATCCGCTTGGCGAGGAAGGCGCGCACCGTGGCCTTATCGGTGAACACGCCGAGCGTCTCTTCTTTCTCCGGGTTTGCGCCCCCTCCATTCGGCTTGAGCCAGCTCAAAATCACCGAGTAGCCGTGCAACGCGGGGTCGGCGAAGATGCTGTCGTCGGCGGCGAGCTGCCGGAGGAGATCCACACCGTGGCGGGAGAACATGGCGGAGGCGCGCCGCTCGGTTGAGAGCCCCGCGAACTCGGCGGTGGTCGTCTGATGCACCCGGACCCAGATGTTCAGGTACCGGTCGTCCCCCGGCATCCCGACGGCGCGGGTGAACCCCAGTCCCGCTTTGGGCACGTTGAGCCACGGCCGGCAGTTATGCACGCGGTTCAGAATCTGCCGGAGTTGGCTCCCGAACATTGTCGCGAGGGTCTTCCCCTTCTCGGTGGTGTACTTGTCGAAGGGAATGATGGCCTCGTCGGGCGGGGCCGCGGCGGCCCCGCCGACGAGACCCAGCAGTGTGATCCCGACCAGCAGCGATCGGGTGCGCATCTATTGCTGGATGATCTGCTCGGGGGACACGGTAATCACCTTCCCCCACCACTGCTCGCTCCGCGCCGCGTCGATATCGCTCCGGGTGACCCGGGGCGCGGATCCTTCGGTGTTCCTGAAGGAGAACATCAGGTGATCGCCCGTCGCGTAGTGGCTCGGATGCTTCAGCCATTCCGACCATTCATCCGAGCTGGCGCACGCTGAGGCGACTATCGTGATACCTCCAAGAAGCAACACTCGCACTATCCACGATCGCATGAATGGCTCCTCCTCTAAACGTGCATGAGCATCGGGGCCGTCCGTTATGCTACGCGCCCCCTGCGCACCCGTCAATCCCTTTTCGTGATACACTCCTCTTCGAGAGTGCGCGAGGAGTTTCGATGACAACTGAGCGCCTTCACCGCGATGCCCTGCTGGTGGAGACGGACTGGTTGGCGCGCCACCTGACCGATCCCCAGATCCGGGTCGTGGACATCCGGGGGATCATTAAACCGCCCGACACGCCCAAGCCGTGGTACTCGGCCCAGCACGAGGCATACCGTCAGAGTCACATCCCGGGCGCGGGGTTCGTGGATTGGACCGAGGACATCGTGGAGCCGACCTCCCCCGTCCACATGACGCTGGCCGGTCCCGGGCGCTTCAAGGCCTGCATGGAGCGTTTGGGGATCGGCGATGGTCATCTGGTCGTGATCTACGATGATACGGGCACGATCGCGCCGAGGCTCTGGTGGGCGCTCAACTACTACGGCCACGCCGAGGTGAGACTCCTCGACGGCGGGTGGACGAAGTGGGTAGCCCAAGGCCGGCCGGTGACGGCCGATCTCCCCCGCCATCCGCCCGCGGTGTTTACCCCGCGCGTCCAGCCTCAGTGGCGGGTCGGGACCGCGGAGGTCAAGGCCGCGATGAGGGATCGGGAGGCCGTGCTCGTGGACTGCCGGAGCCCGAAGGAGTTCGTGGGGGAGATCGGGCGGGGTGAGCGCAAGGGGCGGATTCCAGGCGCCGTCAACGTTCCAGTCGGGCGCTTCCTCGATCCTCAACAGAAGACGTGGAAGGACCCTCAGGAAATCAGGAAGATGTTCGACGCCGCCGGCGTCACGCCTGACCGGCGGGTGATCACGTACTGCAACGCCGGTGTCTCAGCCTCTGTCGGGCTCTTCGCCCTCAAGCTCCTGGGCTATTCCAAGGCGGCGAATTTCGCCGGCTCGTGGTACGAGTGGGAGGCCGAGCCGGCTAATCCTGTCGAGACGGGCGCGTAAAGGTCGCTCATGGCGAATCGGCTCACCATCGGGGAGCTTCCCCAAAACCTGCGCCGCCCGATCCTGATCATGGCGTTTGGCGGCTGGAATGACGCCGCCGAGTCGGCGACCACCGCGGCGCGGTTCCTGGCTCAGGGATGGTCGGCCGAGAAGTTTGCCTGGATTGATCCTGAGGAGTTCTATCACTTCGGCCTCACGCGCCCGCAAGTGAGGTTTCGATCCGGCTCTGAGACGGAGCGGGAGATCATCTGGCCTGCCACCGAGTTTTCCATCGCCCGGGCTCCCGAGCTCGCCCGCGACGTCGTCTTCGGGGTGGCTATTGAGCCGCACCTCAAGTGGAAGACGTACTGTGCCACCGTCCTCGAGCTGGCCCGGACCTGTCACGTGTCTCTCGTGCTGACGCTGGGAGCCCTGTTGGCGGAGGTGCCGCACACCCGAGCCGTGAGGCTCGTGGGGACGGCGTCCGATCCCGAGCTCGCCGCGCGGCTTGGAATCCGCCCGAGCCGCTACGAGGGCCCGACGGGGATCGTCGGCGTGCTCAACACGACCTGCCGCGAGCAGGGCATCGCGACGGCGAGTCTCTGGGCCAATGTGCCCCACTACGTCTCAGGCATTGAGAACCCCAAGGCGGCGCTCGCGCTGGTCCGGCGCGCGCTCGGGATCCTGAACGCCCAGCTGGACCTGACGGATCTCGAGGAAGCGACCAAGCAGTTCGAACAGAACCTTTCCGAGGTCGTCTCCCGCAACGCGAAGGTGGCCGCCTATGTGAAGAAGCTGGAGGCCCGGAACCTCGAGGAGGACGAGCCCGAGCGGGCTCAGGAGGGGGAGCTTCCGTCCGCATCGGACCTGGTCGCCGAGATCGAGCAGTTCCTCCGCCAGCAGCGTCCCGAAGAGCCCGAGAACTAGCAATCTATATTCCTTCGGTCTGAGCCGGTTCGCCTCGTAGAATAACGGTATGGACTTCGCTGTTTTCCTCGCCCTGCTCCTCGCCGCGGCCCCAGCGCCCGCTCACGACGCCCTCTCGGTGCGCTGGGACCCTCGGGTGGTCCATCCGGGAGATCTGGCGGTCGTATTTGTCACGCGTCTTCCCGACGCCAAGTCAATCGAGGGGAGCCTCGGCAACCAGCCGCTGACTTTCTTCCCCTACGGCGACGGCTACGCGGCGCTGGCCGGGCTTGATCTGGACGTCAAGCCCGGCCGGCTGACGTGGCGGATTGGCGCGGTGGACGCCGCTGG
>JACQCL010000130.1 GCA_016201645.1 Candidatus Rokuibacteriota bacterium | reverse complement strand
GACCAGGGGGAGCGTGACGGTAAACATGGACCCCTCACCCGCCTCGCTCTGGACCGTGATCATCCCCCCCATGGCTTCCACCAGCCGCTTGGTGATCGCCAGGCCGAGCCCGGTCCCTTCGTATTTGCGCGTGAGGGAAGTGTCGGCCTGGTAGAACTCGGTGAAGAGACTGGCCAGGTCCTTGGTGGTCATCCCGATCCCGGTGTCCTGCACCGCCATGGTCACGCGGTTCTTGTCCAGGAGCTTGGCGATGAGGGTCACTCCCCCCTCGTGGGTGAACTTCACCGCGTTGGAGAGCAGGTTGTTCAAGATCTGCATGAGGCGGACCTCGTCCGCTTGCAGCGTCGGGATCTCCGGGTCCACCTCCGACTTGAGGAAGATCTTTTTCTCCAGGGCTTTGAACTCGAGGTTCCCGATCGCCGAGCCAATGAGGACCTTGAGGTTGACGGGCGCGAGCTTCAGTGTCAGGCGGTCCGCCTCGATCTTGGAGAGGTCGAGGATGTCGTTGATCAGCTGGAGCAGGTTCTTCGCGTTCCGCACGACGCGCCCCAGCGCGTCGCGCTGCTTCTCCGTGGTCTGGCCGAAGGAGCCGGAGAGCACGAGATCGCTGAAGCCGATGATCGAGTTGAGCGGGGTACGCAGTTCGTGGGACATCTTGGCGAGGAAGTCCGACTTCATCTTGCTCATCCGGATCAGATCCTCGTTGGCGCGCGCCAGCTCGTCAGACTTCAGGGTCAGGTCTCGGGTCCGGATCGCGACCTTCTGCTCGAGGGTGAGGACGTGCTCTCTGATCTGGGCCGCCATCGTGCGGAAGCTTTCGGCCAGCCTGGCGACCTCATCCTCGCCTTTGGCCTCGATGGGAGTGTCGAGGTTCCCGGCGCCGATCTCCTCCGCCGCCGTCGTCAGTATGCGGAGACTGCGGGTCAGGCGGGTGGCCAGGAAGAGCGCCCCCATGCCCGTGAGGAAGATCAGGATGGCTGAGACGACCAGATAGTTCCGAAGGGCTCCGAAGACGCGGGTCTCCGCGGGGAGGTCGAGCGGGAGGAGCGTGACCACGCGGAGCCCCGTCCCGGGGATCGGGGCGTGCGCAAAGATGTAGCGCGCGCCGGCCAGGACCCCGCGACCGTTGGCGGGTTTGCCCTCCTGAAGGGTTTGGAGCACCCGTTTGCGTTGGTCGGGGTCCTCGAAGAAGAGGTAGGAGACGGAAACTCGCCGACCCCCGCTCCCGGTCTGTCCCCGGAGCTCCAGCGGGAGCAGAAGCCGGCCATGGTCGTCGACCAGAGCAGTCTGGTACAGGGTTCCTGAGAGCAGCCCGTCGAACGGCTTCGTGAAGTTCACGACAGGAGTCCACACGATGAGGTGCGAGCCGAGGGGCTGCGGCAAAGCGTGCACGGCGGCTAGCAGGAATTCGGTTCCCACCGCCACCGGCTGGAGCGAGGCGTTCTTGGCCGACCTGGCAAGTGGAAAGAGCGCCGCCTTGATGGCTGAGAGCCGGTCAGGCGGGATGTCCCCATTCAGGACCTCTGTCCAACGGGTCCCCGAACGGGCCAGCAACCCTTCCAATTCGGGGTGGAGACTAAGAAACTCGCGGGCCAGCGACTGACAGGCCGGGGGAAACTCTCCCTGGAGGCACTTCGCGTCCTGAAAGCGTCCCGTCAGGAAGGCAAGCTCGCGGTTCAGCTTCTGCCCGGCCGGGGTCAGGGCCCGAACGACGGAGTCATTGTGGGCGACCGCTGTGTTCCAGAAACGAAGGGCGGCCCGCTCTTCCACCTCCTCGCGGCCGTGCCAGATGAGGTCCTCCCAGCCTAGCCCGCCCAGGGAGGACACCAGCGTGTTGATCCAAAACACGGCCGAGAACAAGAGGGGGGCGGCGATGAGGAGGGAGATGAGGATTGTCAGTTTGGTTCGGATCGACACTGGAGTCTGTCCCTAGGTTCGCTCGAGCAAGGGAATCGGCTCGACGCGATCAGAGTCTGGCGCTCGGTGCATGGGTGTTCGCGTCCTTTTGAGCGGGCTCATAGAGGCCGTCGAGCCAATCCCGGAGGGCCTGCAGGATGACCCAGCGAATGTTGCGCCCCTCGGCCCTGGCCTTGGCCATGACCGGCTCCCACAGCTCGGGAGGTATGCCGCGCAGGTAGTACGCGCTGCTTCCCGGGACTGGAGCCAGTGTCGCGCGGCTGGCCTTACGGTTCCGCTTGCGGCTCATCTCCTGATCACCTTGAGATGATCAGTTGCTAGCACAGGCCGTGCCAGTTTCAGATATCCGCAAAATCAACTAGTTGAATTGGGCTCGCGCGGTATTTTAAGGGCCAAGGTGTCATATTTAGCCGAATTGACCAGCAACGGTTGTTGGCGGGCAGGTGACAGGGGCAATTGACGGCGAGCCCACGTCAGCACTAGCTTGAGGGCGTTGCGGGAGTTATGCTCGGAGGGTAAGTTAAAAGACTGTGAGGGATGGTGCCGAAGCGGGGACTCGAACCCCGACACCCTTGCGGGCACTAGACCCTGAATCTAGCGCGTCTGCCAATTCCGCCACTTCGGCTTGAATAACCGCTCAAAATTACCGCACGGTAGAGTCGGCAAGTCAAGGGAACAGGATGGCAATGGAGCGGGTGGTGGTGACGAACCGCAAGGCCACACACCTTTACGAGATTTTAGAGACCCACGAGGTGGGCTTGGTTCTCCGGGGGACTGAGGTCAAGTCGCTCAGGGAGGGCCAAGCCAATTTCAAGGACAGCTACGCCCTGATTGAGGGGGGGGAGGCCTGGCTGGTCGGGTGTCACATCAGCCCGTACCATCACGGGTCCGATGCCAACCACGACCCCGAGCGGCCACGCAAGTTGCTCCTGCACCGGGGTGAAATCAACCGGCTCCTGGGCAAGGTCCAAGAGCGCGGGTTGACTCTGGTTCCCCTGCGCCTGTATTTTAAGGATGGACGGGCCAAGCTGGAGCTGGGCTTGGCCCGCGGGCGGAAGCTCCACGACAAGCGCCGGGCCATCCGCGAGCGGGAGATGCGGCGGGAGATGGACAAGGCCGCCCGCTCCCGCGAGCGTGGCTGAAATGGGGGTGACTGGTTTCGACGGGGATCAACGAGGCGCAGGCGGCATCTCGAGGTTCTCTCCCCTCGTAAAACCGAGAGAACGGTTATAGCTGCCGACACTCAGCTAGCCCTGGCCGCCTAACAACGGCCACGTCCCACCGGGTTGAGCCATCGGGGCCCGGACCTGGGGCGTCATATTCTGGTGGCTGGTCCTGATCCCGGCCTCGGGGTGAGGGGCGAGATCTTTTGAGGCTGGCGGCCCGCGGATCCTGTCGGCAGGAGCCTCGGGTGGCGAGACCCTAAATACCGACTATTGATGTAGAAGCCTGACGCTGAGGGTTTCCGGACGAGGGTTCGATACCCTCCACCTCCACCATTGCGACCAATTCGAACCACCT
>JACQCL010000125.1 GCA_016201645.1 Candidatus Rokuibacteriota bacterium | reverse complement strand
GCACGCAGAGCTCGCAGAACTCGCAGGCGTAGAGCTCGAGGGTGAAGGTCTTGGCGTAATTGCGTTTCTCTGCCTTGAGCATCTCCACCTGGATGACCTGGGGCGGGCAGACGTACTCGCAAAGGCGGCAGCCGATGCAGTTCTCCTCCCCGCTTTCGGGATCGTAGGTAAGCGCCAGGATCCCCCGGAAACGATCGGGATACGGGCGCACGACGTCCGGGTAGTGGACGGTCACCGGCTTCCGGAAAAGATTCTTGAGCGTAACGGTCATTGTAGCGGCGACAGCGCGCGCCGTCTCCCAGGTTTCCTGCCAGAACCCCGCCCCGTTACGAGACATGGCCGCTCCGGAGCGCGACCCACAACCCGGTGGCCATCACAAGAATCAGCGTGGCCGGCAGCAAGACCTTCCACGAGAATCTCAGGATCTGGTCCACCCGGATCCTGACGAAGCTCCAGCGCACCCACGTGACCAGGAGGAAGATGAACAGGGCCTTCAGGAGGAACCAGACGGGGCCTGGCAGCCCCGGGCCGAGCCAGCCGCCGAGGAATAGCAGTGCCCCGAGGCAGGAAACGCCGAACATGTGAGTGTACTCGGCCAGCTGGATCAGGGCGAACTTCATGCCGCTGTACTCGACCCGAAACCCGGCCACGAGTTCCGATTCGGCCTCGAGGATGTCGAAAGGCACTCGATTCTCCGACGCGATGGTCGCCACGATGAATGCCGCGAACGCCAGCTGGCCGATGACAGGATACGCCACGAACCAGAGCCCACTCTGGGCCTGGACGATCGCCGAGAGCCGGAGCGAGCCAGCCAGCAGCACCGGGATCAGAGCTGCGAGGACGAAAGGAATCTCGTACGAGATAATCTGATTCACCGCGCGCATGGACGAGAGCAGCGCGTACTTGTTGTTCGACCCCCAGCCGCCCATAAACAGCCCCACGATCTCAAGGGAGGAAACCGCCAGGAAGAACAGGATCCCGATGTTCAGGTCTGCCAGGCCAAGTCCCGGCGCAAAAGGAACCGTCGCGAAGATGAGGAACGACGGAATGAGGAAGACGATGGGGGCCAGGTTATAGACCGGCCGGTCGGCCATCGCCGGGATGATGTCCTCCTTGATCAGGAGCTTGATCGCATCGGCGATGGGCTGGAGCCAGCCGTGAGGTCGCCCGACCCGGTAGGGCCCGATTCGGGACTGCATGCGCGCGGCGAACTTCCTCTCGACGTACGTGACATACGTGACGACGAGCACCAGCACATTCAGCAGGACGAACGCGACGACGACGTCGCGCATCATCGATCCACTTCTCCGAAGACCGGATCCACGGACCCCATGATGGCCACGACGTCGGCCACCTTGTGACCCGGCACGATGTGGGGGAGGATCGACAGGTTCGAGAAGGACGCCCCGCGCCACTTCATCCGGTACGGCTTGGGGCCCCCGTCCGCGATCAGGTAGCAGCCCACTTCGCCCCGCGGGCCTTCCACGCGGGCGTACGCCTCGCCCTTGGGGATCCTCACCTGTCCCACCGACTTGAGCCCGGGCCGGGAGGAGATCGGCCCCTCAGGCAGCCCATCGAGAACCTGACGGACGATCTTGATGGACTCCCTGAACTCCTGCATCCGGACGCGATAGCGCGCGTAGCAGTCGCCCGCCGTCTCCACCGGGATCTCGAAGTCGAAATCCTGATACGAAGAGTACGGATCGTTTCGCCGGATATCGAAGTCAACGCCGGAGCCGCGGAGGAGCGGCCCCGCGATGCCGACCTCCTGCGCGAGTTCCTTGGAAATGACTCCCACGCCCTGAGCCCGCCACAGAAAGGCCGTGTTCGTCTCGAGCATGCTCTCGTACTCGTCAATCCGCTGGTCAATCTGGCCCACGGTGTCCCGACAGCGCTTGGCCCATCCCTCGGGCAGGTCGTAGCGCGTGCCACCCACCTGGTGAAACCCATAGAGGAGGCGCGCACCGGTCAGCGCCTCGAAAAGGTCCAGGATCATCTCCCGTTCCCGGAAGCAGTAGAGGAAGACCGTGGCGCCCCCGCCGAGCGCGCCCCCAAGGTCGAGGCACCAGGTCCCGAGCCAGAGGCAGTGGGAGGCGATCCGCTGGAGCTCGGCGACTAGGACGCGGAGATGCTGCGCCCGCTTCGGCACCTCGATCTTTCCGATCTTCTCGGCGGCGAGCACATAGGTGAGCTCTGAGGTCATCGCCGCCACATAATCAGTCTTGGAGGCGATGGACGGGTACTGAGCGTAGGTGAGCGTCTCCCCGAGCTTCTCGTGGCAGCGGTGAAGGTAGCCGATCACTGAGTCTATGGCCGCAATGGTCTCCCCCTCGAGCGTCAGGATCATCCGGAACACCCCGTGGGCGGAAGGATGCTGGGGCCCCATGTTCATCACGAGGCGCTCGTTCCCCCCGTAACCGAGCTCGATGACCTTGCGGGCTTCCGTATCGGCCATGAGTTACCTGAGCGGCGAGAACTCCGTGGGGATCAGGATCTTGGACTCCATTATCTGCATAAGCGGCTGAAGCCTTCCCACGGTCTCTTTCCAAACCGGGTCGGCCATGAAGGCCTTCCGCAATCTGGCGCGGTGCTCCAGGCTCTCGTACTGCCAGAGGTGGACGACCCGATTCAGCTCCCCAAGCTCAGAGGACCAGATCCCCACGGGCTTGTTGTACTTCAGACGAGCCGGGAGCCCCGTCTTGAAATGCTCAAGCCACTCGGGAACTTTTCCGGGATGGAGGCGGTAATTCCGAAGCTCGTAGATCCCGATGCCCGAGGGGGGCGTGAACGGCCAGAAGTCCGCCGGCACGAGGACCAGAGACTCCTGGTGCTGGAGCATGGGCCGGCTCCGGGCAAGATACTGGGTGTTCCAGGCCTTGTCCTTCGCGAGTGCCGCGCGCACCCGAGTCCGGTGGTCAAAGTTTTCGTACTCCCAGAGGTGGACGACCTGGTTCAGCTTGCCGGTTTCCGTGGTCCAGTAGCCAACCAGCTTTGAGTGCTTGGTGCGGAGTTTGATACCGACCTTCGCCGTCAGCGCGACGAATTCCTTGAACTTCGCGGGCTGGGTCGTGTAGCTCCGGAGCTCGTAGATCATCATTGCCTCCTAACGATACGGAGCGTGTGGAGTGTCCACCGCATAGTCCTTCCTGAGCGGGTACCCCTCCCAGTCCTGCGAGAGGAGGATCCGCCGGAGATCCGGGTGGCCGGAAAAGCGCACGCCGAACATGTCGTAGCACTCCCGCTCCATCCAGTCCGCGCCCCGGTAGATGCCGGTGAGTGACGGGCACTGGGCGTCGGGACCGAGCTTGGTCTTGGCCAGGATCCCGACGCCGGCCTCGAGATTCTCCACGCGGCAGACTACCTCGAGCCCTTGCTCCTTCCAGTCCACCGCCGTGAGAAAGGAGAAGAAGCGGCACCCCAGCGTGTCCCGCGCGAACGTGAAGAACTCCTCCCAGCGCTCCAGCGGGAGCTCTTCGACGATGAGGTAGCGGCCTTCCCCGGCGGCCTCACGGCCAAACCGCTCCTGGATCAGCGAGACCGCCCGGTCAGGAGTCACGAGGCTAGTTGGTGTTAAGAGGGAGTTGGGCGCGCTTGCCCGTCTTCTGGAACTCCGCGACCTGTTCCTGCAGCTTCAAGATCCCGAACATGAGCGATTCGGGCGTCGGGGGGCAACCGGGCACATAGACGTCCACGGGCACGACCCGGTCCACCCCCTTCACCACGTGGTAGCCGAAACGGAACGGGCCGCCCGAGTTCGCGCAGGAACCCATGGAGATGACCCACTTGGGGTCTGGCATCTGATCGTAGATCCGCTTGAGCATCGGCGCCATCTTGATCGTGACGGTCCCCGACACGATCATCAGGTCCGAGTGGCGGGGAGAGGCCCATGTGACCATGCCGAAGCGCTCCACATCGAAGCGCGATGCAAAGGTGGCCATCATCTCGATGGCGCAGCAGGCCAAGCCGAAGGTGACCGGCCAGATGGAAGACTTGCGCGCCCAATTGAAGAGCTTCTCCGTCGAGGTGACGGCGATCCACCCGCCGGGAAAATTCTCGATCGTGTCGAAGAGCGTTTCGGCAAAGCTCGACGCCTTGTCGCCCTCCGGCCGTTCCTGGTGGAGCTTCTCCCACTCCTGGAGGTCCTTGAACTCGCCCCACACCGGCGCCGGAATCTGCGGGACCGGCGGCTTCACTTCCATTCGAGGATCCCTTCCCTATAGGCGTAGAGCCAACCCAGCGAGAGGATTGCGAGGAAGAGCGCCATCGCCCAGAACGCCGCAAGCCCCAGGCCCCGCAGAACCAAGGCCCAGGGGAAGAGGAAGACCGCCAGCAGGTCGAAGAGGAGAAAGACCAGCGCAACCAGGTAGAACCCCACCGGGAACTGAACCCACGCCTGCCCGATCGGTTCGGCACCGCACTCGTAGTTCTGCAGTTTGGCGTCGTACGACCGGCTCGGCCTGAGCAAGGCCGCCACGCCCAGCGACATCACCGCAAAGGCGACGATGAACGCGGCATAGATCAGCACAGGAACGTAGTCAGACACGCGGTAATCCTCCGCAGAAGGCCGGAAATTTCGTCTCCACTATACCACACGGCTCCGACAACCGGAAGGTGGCCACGGGCGGGAGGAGCGTTGGTGCCGGGGGCGGGAGTCGAACCCGCAAGCCCTTTAAAGGGCACCAGATTTTGAGTCTGGCGTGTCTGCCAGTTCCACCACCCCGGCATGAGGGAGCAGAGGCAGTGTAGCCAAGCGAACGAGTGACTGCAAGTCGGGCCAAACCTTGACAACTTCAGGTCGAACCGGTAACGTAGCCGACGCGGTGGGGCTGTAGCTCAGTTGGGAGAGCACAAGGCTGGCAGTCTTGGGGTCAGGGGTTCGAATCCCCTCAGCTCCACCAACTTCTCCCCCCTCTTCAGATTTCCTCGCGCTGCACCAGATGCACCAGCACTCCACAGACACTCTTCGGGTGGATGAACCCGATCAGCGCGCGACGCGATCCTGGACGACCGACCGGGTCAATGAGCGTATGCCCTGCGCGCCCGAGGGCAGCCAGCGCCCCGTTGATATCGCCGACCTTGAGCGCCAAGTGGTGCAGCCCGCTGCCGCGCGTCGCGAGGAAGCGGCCGATCGCTCCCTGATCTTGCTGGGTAGTCCCCGGCCCATCGTGCGCCACGCGAGCGCCGGTCCTTGGGTCGAACTCCTGGAGAAACTCAAGCTCGCAGTCGCCGATCGTGATGAACACGACGCGGAGCCCACCGACCCGCTCGGGAGGGCGAGGATGATAGACGACCCCGTACTTGTCCGAGGTGAAGCTCTCGACCGCGAGGTGCACTTCGACGTCAGTCTGGGTGCTCTCGATCGCGCAGCCGAGTCGCGTCGAGAACGCTTCAACAGCAGCGTCGTTATCGGCGCTCGCGACACCCAGGTGGTCAATCCGCTCGACGAATCCCCCGCGCGAGGTCTCGAGGGGGAGCGGCTCGGACAGGTACGTCCTCACGCCGGCTGTCGCCTCCGGGGACAGCAGCAGTCGTCGGGTCCCGTTGAGGCCCGCGCTCGGTTCCGCCTCGGCGACGGCCATCCCACCAGCCGCCGCCGGGTCTTTCACACCGAGCGCGATGTGGTGGATGCCCGGCTTCATCTGGCCGCCGACGAAGGGATCGCCTGGGGCAAACAGGGCCAACGCGCTCCGGCCGACGCTTAGGACCGGAGTCCGGCGTCCGCTATCGCCGACGGCGCAGTCGGTGCGCCTGAGCCCGAAGTCGCGCTGAAGCAGGGCCGCCCCCGCCTCAACATCGCTCACCACCAGCGACGCGTATGCGAGGGTTCCTCCGATCATGCGCTCCTCCCGCCGGCAATCTTTCGCGCGAAGACGCCCAATTATAGAATAATGACGCCGCGGAGGCCTGCCATGAAAGTTGCGAGCATTTTCGACCACAAGGGAGAGTTCTTCCGGGTGTTACACGAAACGGGCCGGAGTCAGACGGCCGTCATGACCATCACTTCGGGGCGAGACGCCGGACCCGAGGAGGTGCACGAGGGCGATCAGATCATCTACATCGTCGAGGGCCAGGCCGCGGTGCGAGTGGACGGAAAGGAGCACCGCGCCGGTCAGGGCTCGCTCTTGACGATCCCCGCCGGGACCCGTCACCACGTCAGGAACCCCGGAGCGACGCCCCTGTTTTTCCTCACCGTCTACGCCCCTCCCGAGTACTAGTGTGCTTACAATGAGTCACGGCAAATCTTCCGCGTCGCGTGTCCGTGCCGGGACAAATGACGAGCCAGACAAGGCCCGAGGGAGGAGCCGACCGGAGCGTAGCGACCCAGCCCGCCTGCGGCGGGACTGGGTGCCCGCTAAGGAATGGCGACGACCGAGAACGCCGTATGGCGAAGTCAGTTGGCCCGGCACTAGTGTGCTAGCATAGGCCCGCTCATGGGCGCCACGGTCCGCCTCGCCGAGTTTGTCGTGAAGACCCGCTGGGAGGAGCTGCCTCCTGCGGCGATCGACGCCGCCAAACGCGCGATCCTGGACAGCGTCGGGGTCATCCTCGCGGGATCGGGGGAGCCGCCGGCCCGCCTCCTCCAGCGCATCGCCGAGGAGGAAGGAGGGGCGCCCCTCTGCACGGTGCTCGGCACGCAACTCCGGACGGGAGCCGTGTGGGCCGCGCTGGCCAACGGCACCGCCGGCCATGCCCTCGACTTCGACGATACCAACTTCGCCCTGCTCGGTCATCCGAGCGTGCCGGTCTTCGCCGCCGCCCTCGCAGCTGCCGAGCTGTCGCACGCCGACGGGCGCGCGGTCATCCAGGCCTTCCTCATCGGCTTCGAGGTGGAGACGACGCTGGCCGAGGCGATGAATCCCGCCCACTACGCTCGCGGGTGGCACGCCACCTCGACCCTCGGGACGCTCGGCGCGCTGGCGGCCTCGGCCAAACTCTTGGGACTCGGTCCTGTCGAAAGCCGGAACGCGTTCGCTATCGCGGCGTCCGAGGCCTCCGGGCTCAAGGAGAACTTCGGGACGATGACCAAGCCGTTTCACGCCGGCCATGCGGCGCGCAGCGGAGTCCTCGCCGCGCTCCTCGCGCGCGAGGGGTTCACAGGGTCCGAGATCGCCCTCGAGGGGCCTCAGGGGTACCTCCGCGTGTTCGGAAGTCAGGCGGAGGATCCGGCGCCGGCACTCGGGCGGCTCGGCTCGCCGTGGAAGATCCTCGCCACCGGCGTGGCCGTCAAGCCCTATCCCTCGTGCGCCTGCACCCACTCGATCATCACGGCCCTCCTGGAGCTTCGCCGGACCCATTCCCTTCAGGCTGAGGATGTCGCCGAGGTCACGCTAGGGGTCAACGAGCTCGTCCCCCACATGCTGATTCACCACAATCCCCGGACCGGCCTCGAAGGAAAGTTCTCGGCCGAGTTCTGCGCTGCCCTGGCGCTGGTGGACGGTCAGGTCGGGATCGCCAGCTTCCAAGACGAGCGAACTGCCGATCCGACATTGCGGAGCCTGATGGGGCGCGTGACGATGGTGGTGGACCCAACCATCCCCGGCAACCTGGAGCACCATGTCTGGTGTCGGGTGACGGTAAGGCTAAGAGACGGCCGAGAGCTTGAAGTCCCGCCACGCGAAGTCCCGGGCCACCCACGAGCGCCGCTATCCGGGGAGCAGCTCCTGGCCAAGTTCACTGACTGCGCCGGCCGTGTCCTGCCGCGAGAGCGCGTCGAGTCGATCGCCGAGATGCTCGAGGGGCTCGACGGCTGCCCCGATCTCAGGAGCCTGACGGCAGTCCTCCGCCCCTAACCTCCGAGGTAGAGCCGCTTCACCTCGGGGTCGGTCAAAAGCGCCTGGCCCGTCCCCTCGAAGCGGTTGCGACCCAGTTCCAAGACGTACCCCCGATCCGCGACCGAAAGCGCCTTGGCAGCATTTTGCTCCACGACCATCATCGTGTAGCCGGCGCGCTTCATCGCGGTGAGCTTCTCGAAGATCAGCGTGACGAATTTCGGCGAGAGACCCAGTGAGGGCTCGTCGAGCAGAATGAGCCTGGGGCTCGTCATGAGGGCCCGCGCGATCGCCACCATCTGCTGCTCCCCACCCGACATGGTGCCCGCCTTCTGAGACCTCCGCTCAGCCAGGATGGGGAACAGGGCATACACGCGCTCGAGCGCCTCCTTGACCCGCGCCGCATCCCGCTCGATGTACGCGCCCATCTCGAGGTTTTCGAGCACCGTCATCTGGGGAAAGACGATCCGCCCTTGGGGG
>JACQCL010000124.1 GCA_016201645.1 Candidatus Rokuibacteriota bacterium | reverse complement strand
GAGCGCCCTCCACATGGGAAGGCTCGTGGCCCGTGAACACCTTGGCTCCGAGCCGCTCGAGCCGCTCCACGGCTTCGTTGCGCTTCAAGTCAGAGCCCGTGACGCGATAGCCCATGTTCAAGAGCACCTCGGCGATGCCGCTCATGCCGGCGCCGCCGATCCCCACGAAGTGGATCTGCTGGTACTTCTTAAACATCACGCGTCCCTCGCGTGCTGGGAGATGTTCAGCAGCACGCCGGCCGAGACCATCGTCATGAGGAGGGACGAGCCCCCGAAGGAGATGAACGGGAGGGGGAGCCCTTTGGTCGGAAGCGCGCCCGTGACCACGCCCAGATTGACGAGCGTCTGGCAGGCCAAGAGGGTCGTCAGCCCCAGCGCGAGAAAGGTGCCGAAGGGGTCCGGCGCGCCGAGCCCGACGCGAACCCCGCGCCAGATCAGGAGGCCGAACAGGGCCACAACCGTGACGGCCCCGAGCAAACCGAGCTCCTCGCCGAGGACGGCAAAGATAAAGTCGGTGTGGGGCTCCGGCAGATAGAAGAGCTTCTGCTTCGACTCGCCGAGCCCGCGCCCGGTGAGCCCGCCGGCGCCCAGCGCCAGGTAGGACTGGATGATCTGAAAGCCACTGCCGCGCGGGTCCGCCCATGGGTCCAGAAATGTCATGATCCGCTTGATCCGATACGGCGCCTTGTAGATGGTCAGCGCCACGATCGGGAGCCCCGACAGGGCGAGCAGGGCCATCTGCCTGAGACGGGCCCCCGCCAGGAAGAGGAGACAGAAGACCAGCGCGACCAGCGTGAGGCTCGACCCCAGGTCCGGCTGGAGGAGCACCAATCCGGCCATGCTCCCAGCCACCAAGAGCGGGGGCAGGAGGCCCAGCCAGAAACTCTCCACGACTTCCCGACGCCGCGTGAGAAACGTGGCGAGGTACACCACGAGGGAAAATTTCGCCAGCTCAGAGGGCTGGAAGGAGACCGGCCCCCACCGGAGCCAGCGTCGGGTGCCGTTGATCTCCTGGCTGAACGGAGGAACGAGCACGAGGACGAGGAGGATCATCGAGAGGACGAGCAGCGGCAACATGATCCGCTGGAGGGAACGGTAATTCAGCGTCATCGCGGCCCACAGGCAGCCGAAGCCCAACACCGCCCAGAAGAGCTGCTTCTTCAAGAAGAAGTACGGGTCGCGGAAGCGGTCCGCGGCCACGATGGCGCTGGCCGAGTAGACCATTACGACGCCCACGGACACGAGCGCGACGACCGTCGCGAACAGCCACATGTCGGGCACGAGCTTTCGGGGCATCAGGCGTCTCGGAGCGCCAGGACGGCCGACTTGAAGGCCGCCCCCCGCTGCTCGAAGTTCTCGAACATGTCGAAGGAGGCGCAGGCCGGCGAGAGCAGCACCACCTCGCCAGGCCGCGCCCATTGCCGCGCCATCCGAACGGCGTCGTCCATAGACTCCGCGAAGGCGGAGGGAATCTCCGCGGCCAGGCACCGCCGGATCTTCTCCCGATCCTCGCCGATCAAAATCGCACGCCGGACCCGGCCCCGGGCCGCCTCGGCCAGCGGCCCGAAGTCCTGCCCCTTGCCCCGCCCGCCGGCGATGAGGACCACGGGCTCGCTGAAGCTTTCCAGCGCCTTGATCGTCGAGGCCACGTTGGTCCCTTTCGAGTCGTTGTAGTAGGCCACACCCTGAAGGTCGCGCACCCACTCGATCCGGTGCTCGACGCCACGAAACAACCCGGTTGCCCGGCGCAGGGGCTCAGGCGCGATGCCGGTCCAGAGGGCACAGGCGGTGGCGGCCAGCACGTTTTCCAGATTGTGGGTGCCGCGGAGGAAGATTTCGCTCACCGGGCAGATGCGCTCCACGTGCCCGTTCAGCTTGGCGACGATCCACCCCTCCTGACAGAACACCCCGTGGGCCAGCGCCTGGGTCCGGCTGAAAAACACCACCGGTGCCCTCACCCGGGAGGCAAGTTGCGCGGTCAGCGCGTCGTCGGCATTCACGACGGCGCAGTCGGCCTCGGTCTGGTTCTCGAAGATCCTCAGCTTGGCTTTCACGTACTCGTCGAAGCTGCGGTGGCGATCCAAGTGATCGGCGGTCAGGTTGAGGATGGCGGCCACGCGCGGCCGGAACAGCTCGATGGT
>JACQCL010000142.1 GCA_016201645.1 Candidatus Rokuibacteriota bacterium | reverse complement strand
CACTAAGGAGAATCGGAGGGGATGACCATGCCCAAGAACATTCTCTCGGTGCTCTCGCACACCGAGTACGGGAACCTGGAGGACAGCGACATTGGGCTCTTCGCGTCCGCGTTTGCGCCCGTGGCGAACCAGAACCTGACGCTCCTCCTGCGCGAGGACGCGGTCAACTACGCCGTCCGGGGCCAGGACGGGAGCGGGATCAAGATTGCGGGGACCCCCGTTCAGCCCGGGTTCATGATCGAGACAGACCTCCAGGCGCTCCAGCAGACGAAGATCCCGGTGTACGTCATCCGCGAAGACCTGGAGGAGCGCGGCATCAAGCAGGAGGACCTGATCCCCGGCGTCCGGCTTCTCGGCAAGAGCGAGCTGGGGAAGTTAGTGGACCGCTTCGACACGGTGTGGAACTGGTAAGCGCCGAAGGCTGGCCCGTCGAGGAGAACCGGGTCTCGACGGTCGTGGACAACCGAGGACTGCTCTGCGCCCAGGGCATCCTCCGGCTGATGCGGACCATGGTGGCCGTCGCGCCGGACGCCGTCATCAAGGTGCTCTCCTCCGACCCGGCGGCCGAGCACGATTACCCCGCCTGGTGCCGGAACACCGGCCACCGATTTCTTGGGCACCGGCGGGAACTCGACGATCGCTGGGGCTCGCTCATCGTCTCCTTCGTCCAGAAGCGGGCTGACGAAGCCGCCGCGTGAATACCCTCGCCGTCATCGCCTCGCGGGGCAGCTTCAACAGCCTCGTTCAGGTCGTGACGCTCCTGATGGCTGCCGTCGGATCGGGGATCGCGGTCCGCGTGTTTTTCCGCGACGAGGCCGTGCTCAAGGTCACGAAGAAGGGAGCGCGGGAGATCAATCTGTCTGATGCCTACCGGGGGCAGGAGGCAGAAGTTTGGGAACGGCTCTCCGCGCAGGGGCTGACCGACTTGCCTCGGTTGCTGGCGGACATCAAGGAGAGCGGGGACGTGCGCCTCTTCGCCTGCAGCTCGTCCATGGCGATCTGCGGGGTGCGCCCCGACGATCTCCTGGATGGGATCGAGGTGCGCGGGCTGACCGCCTTCCTGTTGGAGGACGTCGCCGCCGCTGACAAGGTTCTCACCTTTTAGATCCTCGCGAGGGTGGTATGATCGGATCGTGATGACGCGCGCCTATGTTTGACATCGGCTTTCAGGAACTCGTCCTCATTCTCGTCATTGCGCTCTTGGTCTTCGGGCCGACACGCCTCCCCGAGCTGGGCCGGGCCCTCGGCCGTGCCATGCGTGAGTTCCGCCGGGCCACCGAGGAGTTTCGCTCCACCGTCGAGACGAATCTTCACATCAACGATCCTGACCCGATTCCCGCGGCCCCCGCGCCGGCCACGACGGAGACGGCGGCAGCCTCCGCGGCTCCTGCCAGCGGGGCTCTCCCGGACTCCGTGCTGAACCCCTACGGGGAGGGGGGTGAGCCCCCGCCGGGGGAACCGTACTGGGCCCAGCGTGGTTCTCGGATCTTCCACGCGCAGACGTGTGCCTGGGCCGGGCGGATTCCAGAGCTGGAACGGGTGTACTTCAAGCGGGTGCCGGAGGCCAAGGAACAGGGCCTCATTTTTTGCTTGACTTACTAAACATGAGATGACTACTCTTATGTCGAGGAGGGGCGCCTATGCACGAGCTAACCCGGCGGCAGCGGGAGATCCTGGGCTTCATCAGGAGCTTTACGCAGCGACACGGCGTGCCACCTACGGTGCGCGAGATCGGGGGACGCTTCCGCGTGACCCCTCGGGCGGCGTTTGACCATCTCCGGGCCTTGGAAAAGAAGGGCGCGCTCAAGCGGCGGCTGAGCGCTGGGCGGACATCCCGTGTCCTCACCCTAGCGGACCGCGGTCCGCTGACTCGGGAGGTGCCGGTGCTCGGCCGGATCGCCGCCGGGACGCCGCTTCTGGCCGAGGAAAATCGCGAAGGGAGCCTGCCCATCGGGGTGGAGTGGCTGGCCGGCAAGGGCGAGGAAATCTTCGCGCTCAGGGTGCACGGCGAGAGCATGGTCAACGCTCACATCGTGGAGGGGGACCTCGTGCTCGTGCGGCGGCAGGAGAGCGCCGAGCCCGGCGACATCGTGGTGGCGCTTCTGAATAACGAGGCTACCGTGAAGCGGTTTGGACGCCAGGGTGAGGCCGTGCTGCTCAAGCCCGAGCATCCGACGATGCCCCCCATCGTTGTGCGCCCGGGCCAGGGGGATTTCAAGCTGCTCGGCAAAGTCATCGGACTGGTGCGCGGGTTTCCATGACCGGGCTGATCCTGCTTCAAGGGGTGCCGTTCGTCATGCGGCTGGGATTGACCATCGCCGTCCGCTCACTCATGGCCGGAGACCGGCTCTGCTGGGTGGATGGCATGAACGCTTTCGATCCGTACGCCCTGGCGCGGCTCGCCAAGCGGGCGGGGCGGAGCCCGAAGGAACTGCTCGGGCGCGTGTACGTCTCCCGGGCTTTCACCTGTCACCAGTTGCACGCGCTGGTGGTCGGCCGGCTTCCGCAAGCGGTGAAGGAGCTGCCCGCCGACGGCGTGGTGGCGGTGGGGCTCGGGGCCACCTTCCACGATCACGAGGTGCCGGCCCCGGAGGCGGCCGCCCTCTTCGGGGAAGTGGTGCAGGGTCTGAAGCGGCTGACGGCGAGGGGCGTGCCGGTGCTCGTCGTCAATCCCTATCTTCCCCAGGACTACCGTGAACCGCGGTTCGCCCGCGCGCTCCGGCGCGCCGCGGGCGTGGTCCTCGCCGTGGATCCGGCCGAGGACGGCCTGGCCCTCACCGTCGCCACGACCCAGCCGCAAGGGCTGGGTGCCCGCAGAGGTAGCTCGCCTTCGCTCGCGCTTGCGTGAAGGGGCGGCACACTGATGGGGCGGACGGTTGTTCCCATCACCCAGGCGATCCACGAGGAGGTCGCGTCGTGGGCCAAGTTCAGGCGGGCCCTCAGGAAAGAAGATCAGGGGGCGCTGGATGATTGTTTTCAGGCGGCGCTCATGCACGCCGCTGAGGGAGCCTACGCGACCCGTACGGATCCCTACGAGGTCGTCGTGATGGCAATCTTGATTGAGCAGCAGAAGGCAATTCGGGCCTTGCAGGCGCAGGTGGCCCGGGTTTCCGAAGAAGGGAGTCTCACATGACCACGCGAGCGTTGTACTTCAGACGATCAGGAAGCCGGCGGCCCCGGCCGTCCCGGTTTCCCGCGCCAGGTTTCCCGCGCGGCGCATCCGCGCCGGGCCCCCGGGCCGGGGTACCCGCCGAAGGCGGGTCGCGTTGCCGGCATGCTTTTTTGTTGGCCTATTCTACTCGTCAGGTGAAGAGAGGCGCCTTCGGCGCTGATCTTCTCGCGGTCGTTGCGATGGCGGGGGGAATCTGCGTGTGGGGAGGGCTGCTCGTCCTTCTCGCCGGCTCCCAATAAATGGTTGCTCATATAGGGGTCTTTCAGGAATGACACCACAAGATGTTGTTGACAAAAGCTACGGCTTCTCGCTATCTTGCCACTCGGGGGAACAAGGGAGAGCCTCCGTGACCGCTGAGATGCAACTGAAGAGCCTTGTCAGGAAATACCTCCCCAAAGTTCCCCTCGACTCCCTGCCTCAGAG
>JACQCL010000141.1 GCA_016201645.1 Candidatus Rokuibacteriota bacterium | reverse complement strand
CGAGACGCGTACACGATCTCAATCCGGCCCCGCCGCTCTGAGCCGACCAGCCGGACACGCGTGGCCAAGCGCTCTCTGAGCTGGTCCTCGAGGGCTGTGAGCTCGGGAGAGCGGCGAGGCGCCCGCCGCGGAATGTGGCTCCGCTGGACCCCCTCCTCCGTCGTTCGCACCGACCACGAATGGGCCAGAATCTCTTCTCGCAGCTTAAGCTGGGCCGCCTCCCCCGCCAAGGAGAGAAGCGCGCGCGCGTGGCCCATGGTCAACCGGCCGGCCCGGAGGTCGTCCTGAATGATCGCGGGAAGTTTGAGCAGGCGCAGGCAGTTGCCGATCGAGCTTCGATCCTTCCCGACCCGAGCCGCCAGCTCTTCCTGGGTCCAGCCGAACTCCGCCAGGAGCCGCTGGTACGCTTCGGCCTCCTCCATGGGGTTAAGATCCTCCCGCAGCAGGTTCTCGACGAGGGCAAGCTCCAGGCTTTCGGCGTCCGTGGCCTCCCGAACGACAGCCGGGACCCTCTCCAGCCCCGCCATCCTGGCCGCCCGAAGCCGTCGCTCACCGACGATGAGCTGGTACCCATTCCCGGCACGCCGCACGACCACGGGCTGAAGGACGCCGGATTGGCGCATGGAAGCCGATAGTTCTTGTAACCCATTGATGTCAAAGGTTTTTCTTGGCTGATTCGGGTTGGGCGAGATCTCGTCGATTGCCAGCTCGCGAAGGGTCTCCCCTTCCTCTGGGCTTGTGGAAAGCAGCGCTCCCAGACCCCTCCCCAACCCTCGCTTAGCCATGGGCGAGTACCTCCTTGGTGAGTTCAAGATGAGCCAAGGCTCCCGTGGAACGCACATCGTAGAACAGAATCGGCTTGCCGTGACTTGGCGCCTCCGAAAGCCGGACGTTCCTTGGAATGACCGTTTGGAAAATCTGACCGCTGAAGTACCGATGGACTTCCGCTTTCACTTGGGCCGCCAAACTCGTCCGTCCGTCGAACATCGTGAGAACGATCCCCTCGACCTCCAGCCGGGGATTGAGCCGGTCTTTGACGAGACGGATCGTCCTGAGAAGTTGGGCAAGCCCCTCGAGCGCGTAATATTCACACTGAAGGGGGACAAGAGCGGAATCCGCGGCTGTGAGGGCATTGACGGTCAAGAGGCCGAGCGAGGGCGGACAGTCCAATAAAATGTACGCGAAGTTCTCTCGCGCCGACCCCAATGCGCTCTTGAGCTTCGACTCCCTTCCCGAAAGTCCCACCAGTTCGACTTCAGCCCCGACCAAGTCGATATCGGCAGGAACCAAGAAAAGGTTGGGAATGGCTGTTTCCTTTGCCGCCTTCTCCAAGAGCTCACCGCCGAGCAGGACGTGATAGATGGTGGGGTAGAGACCTTCCCTTGGCACCCCGAGGCCTGTTGTCGCATTTCCCTGGGGATCAAGATCGATCAGCAGGGTCGGGTGATCGGAGACCGCTAACCCGCTGGCAAGGTTGACAGCAGTCGTGGTCTTTCCGACCCCTCCTTTCTGGTTCACCAAAGCGATCACCCTGCCCACAGGTCTCCCCCTTGTTTCACGTGGAACAACCATCGGGTATGTTCCACGTGGAACATTCTTACACCCTCATGGGGACATCCATCAACTTTTTTCGACGATTAGAAACCGCCTACTTACGGCCTTGCCACCAGCCCGGACGGATTCCCAGCGGTGGGTGATGCCCACCGGCAGGGCAGGGAAGGGCCTCCCCGCAGGCGGCCCCGAGCTAATAAGACGCCCGCCTGGGGTCAAGAAGCCTAACGCCAAAGGCAGAATAGACTGAATGGGGCCTGCTGCCCGGGTGACGACGATGTCGAAGGCGCCCCGCAGGGCCGGCTCTGAGGAAAGCAGCTGCTCCGCGCGGCCACTGACAACTTGCACCCCTTGGAGCCCCAACTCGCGCACCGTAACAGCCAGAAAGGAGCTCAACCGACGACGAGCTTCGAGGAGCGTCAGCTTGATCCTCGGCTCGACGATCCTCATTGGCAGCCCAGGGATTCCGACCCCAGCCCCAAGGTCGAGAACCCTCCAGGCCTCCGGCTTCATCCACCGGAGGAAAAGGAGCGAGTCCAGGAAGAGCTTTTCGGTGATATCCGAGGGCGATCGGTACCCCGTCAGATGATGAGTACGATTCCATTCCAGGAGAAGCGCTAGATAGCGGG
Source organism: Candidatus Rokuibacteriota bacterium (assembly GCA_016201645.1). GTDB lineage: Bacteria > Methylomirabilota > Methylomirabilia > Rokubacteriales > CSP1-6 > JACQCL01. Next base: position 12,600 of record JACQCL010000141.1, on the reverse strand, counting down.
AAAAGGCCTCGAGTTCTTCCGATGATGGGGCTCTCCCAAGAAGCCGGATAAACCCACGAGACAGGGCCTCGGAAAGTTCCCAAGTGCGGCGGGGCATCCGGACCCCCTAAACGAAATGATGGTGGCTGATCGTTTTTAAATCGATTGCTGCTCGGAATGGAAGGCCTTGACTCCGGCTGGTCTGATTACAAGCCGCCGCCCTCGACCATCGCCCACGCTTTCCGTCGTTACCTGGTCATCCCCTTGAAGGGCAAGATGGATGATTCGGCGCTCAGACGCGTCCAGAGGTTCCAGGACGATGGCCTCCCCCGTGGCCCTGACCTGGCGGGCCAAGCGGAAGGCCATCTGCTCAAGTTGCTGGCGCCGTCGCTCCCGGTACCCGCCGACGTCAAGTACCACCCGGGTTCGGTCCCTGATCGCTCGATCCAGGATCCGGCCGACGAGAAATTCGACCGCATCGAGGGTCTGGCCCTGCTTGCCGATGAGCAGGCCCGCGTCCTTCCCGGACAGCTCGAGACGCACACCGCCCTCGTGCTCCTCGACTCGCACCTCGGCCTCCACGCTCATCAGGGTGAGCAGTTCTTGAAGGATCGCGCGAGCGCGTATAAGGCGCTCCCCTCCGGGAGTCACGGTCAGCCGCACCCGAGCCTCCTGCCCTCCAAGGCCCAGAAACCCCCTGGCCCCGGTGGCGAGCGTCTCGACGAGCACATACTCTCGGGCGATGCCGAGCTTTCTGAGGCCGGCGTCGACAGCCTCATCCGCAGTTCGACCCGTCTCTTCGAGCGCCATCATACGCGCTGAGCCTCTTTCGCCTCCTTGCCCGAGACCTTTGCCGACCGGGCCCGGCGGTCCATGTAGTACTGCTGCAGGATTTGAAGCACGTTGGACACGAACCAATACAGGACGAGGCCGGCTGGAAGGTTGAGGAACATGAAGGTGAAAACGACCGGCATGATCAGCATGATCTTGGCCTGACGCGGATCCGCCGTCGTCGGGCTCATCTTCTGCTGGATGAACATCGAGATCCCCATCAGGATCGGCAGGACGTACGTTGGGTCGTGCTGGGCGAGGTCGCAGATCCAGAACGCGATGCCGAACATCGTCCCGACGCAGAGGAACGCTGCATTCTGCAGTTCCACCGCAAGCGAAAAGGCCACGTAGAGCGCATAGAAGATCGGAATCTGAATCACCATGGGCAAGCACCCCCCCATGGGGTTGACCTTGTGCTTTCGGTACAGCTCCATGGTCTCCCGCTGCAGGCGCTGCGGATCCTTCTGGTACTTGGCCCGAAGTGCATTGATCTGGGGCTGGAGGGCTTGCATCGCCTTCATGGACACCATGCTCTTCACCGTGAGCGGGTAAAAAAGAATTTTCGTGATCACGGTGAGGAGGATGATGGCCACACCATAATTGGGGATGTGGCGATAGAAGAAGTTCATCAGCCAGAGGATGGGGACCGCCAACCACTCCATCGGCAGCACCCACAGGAAGCTTCCGAAGTGAACGGTCTTCTCCAGCCCCACCCCCAGGGCCTTCAGGCGCGTGTACTCCTTCGGCCCCACATAGACGAGGGCGCGCCCCTCCCAACTCTGCCCGGGGGCGAGGGGCGGGGGAGTGGCTCTGAGCGCGATCTGGATGGAACCGCTTGCTCCCTTTAAGGTGGCAACCTTGAAGTCCGGCGTGAGCGGGATCAACGCCGCAAGGTACCACTCGCTCTCGAGCCCGATCCATCTCCCTTCGTTCGTCGCGTCCGCCACTTTCTCCAGTTCCTCACGTCGGATTTCGTCCCGCGACAGCCAAACCACTCGAGTCGGGTGCTGCCCCTGAAACCCCTCCTTCTGGCCATCCGGCCACTTCATGGGAGCAGACCACGGCAGGGAAACTTCGACGGCCTGGGGAACTCCCTGGCGGTTCTCGAGACGGAGGGCCACCTCGATGTGGAAGTCTTGCGACTGGAACCCCAGCGTTTCGGTCACGCGAAGCCCATACGCATCTTGCCCGGACAGTTCGACCGCGCCCCGCGGTCGGTCGCGTCCCAGCACGAGCTGTTCCTCCTTCACGTTGAAGGCGACAGTCTCCAATCCCGCCCGGGGCCGCTGGAGCATCAAGCCGCCAGGCCCGAGCGTCCCCGGGGTGATCATGGACTTGTCGCCACGATATCGCAGAACCCACTCGATGAGTTTTCCTCCCTCGCTGCCGACCGTCGCGCGAAACAGGGGCCCCTCCACCGACACTGTGCGCTGGGGAACGACAGGGGAGCGCTCCACCTTTGGGGGCAACGGAGGGGGCGGACCAGGTGGCGCCGGTTTGGATTCAACCGGGGCCTTGACCGGCGGAGATGGGGCGGGCGCGAAGAGCGCCTGGTAGAGAATGAGGAGGGCGGCCATCAAAACCGTGGCCAGGATCAGCCGCTTTTCCATGGCCTCCGCGTGTCCTCCGCAGATACGAGCGGCGGTGGATCGTATCCCCCCGGATGAAATGGATGACAGCGAAGAAGGCGCCTGGCCGCCAGCCAGGACCCCCACGCGACTCCGTGCAACAGGAGCGCCTGCCGAGCGTATTCAGAACAGGTGGGACTGAAGCGACACGCCCAAGGGAGAAGGGGGGAGACGAACCGCTGGTACCCCCTTACCAGCTGCACTGCGGACCGGTTGAGACGGGTCACGTCCGAGCCGCCTGCCGACACCCCTTCGTGACCATTGCTAGCCCTTCTCGCATGTCCTCAAGGATCTCGCTAAACGGGCCGACCCCGGCCCGAGGCCGCGCGACGATTACCAGCCGCACCCCTCCGGCCGGAAGCACCTGCCGACTCGCCCGATAGGCCTCTCGAACCCGCCGGCGCGCCCGGTTCCGACGTACCGCTCCGCGCACCTGCCGACTTACGGTAAACCCCGCCTTGCGAGGACCACGGGACCCTCGCCAGAGAATAAGCACCGACGGTCGCTCGACCCGCTTACCACGCTGGAACACGCTCTGAAATTCGTCCGCGCGCGTAAGGCGCTCGCTCCGCGGGAACGCCCGTTCGCCCACGCCGCTGGCTCTCCGGCTAAACGGTGAGGCGCCTCCGACCTTTTGCCCGCCGGCGCTTGAGAACTTTCCGCCCGCCTCCGGTTTTCATTCGCTCGCGAAAGCCGTGAGTAGCCTTGCGCTTCCGCCGATTCGGTTGATACGTGCGCTTCATGAGGGGGGTCCTCCTCTCAGCCGAAAAACCTACCTAGTCTACTGACGAGAGAATTGCTAGTCAAGGCGCCAGACCGCCCGAATTCTTGAACAAGGGGGTTGCCTCGCCGATTCTCGCTGTGATATGGTACCGTCCGTTCGTTACCCGGACAGTGGCTGAGGGCGTCTCGTGTCGCGCCCGGGCCACCCGGGGAAGGCGTTCTTCTCTTTCCGGTCCAACCGGAGCCGACGAGGGTCCGTATTTCGATGGGTCGTCGCCCCGCCGCCCAGAATCCCTCCGTCGCTCCGAAGCCGCCCACTTATTCACACTTGTGGATAACTCTGTGCGTAACTGTACCCTGCGCCTGTCGTAAAGAGGACTTAAATGCTTGAGAGTCTCTGGGTCCGGCTGCTGTCTTCGCTTGAGACGAAAATCCCCGCTGCCGCCCTGGACACCTGGATCCGCCCCAGCCGGCTGCTAGCCGTGGAGGGTGACAGGGTCCAAATCGGGGCGCCAAACAGGTTCTCTCGGGACTGGTTGGCCGAGCACCATCTGGCCGCCATCACCGCAGCGGCCCAAGAGTGCCTGGGCGGACACCCCCAAGTTTCGATCACCGTAGAGGACTTGGACGCCGCCCCGCTCCCCCGGGAGGCCCCGGCCCCCCGCCCGACCCGGTCGGCCGCTACAGGCCTCAATCCGCGGTACACGTTCGAAACCTTCGTCGTCGGCTCGTCCAATCAGTTCGCCCAGGCTGCCTGCCAGGCCGTGGCCGAGCTCCCCAGCAAGGCCTACAACCCCCTCTTCATCTACGGCGGCGTCGGCCTGGGGAAGACCCACCTTCTCCACGCGGTAGGGCACCAGATCAGCAGGCTGTTTCCCGACATGAAGGTCCTCTACCTCTCGTCGGAGCGCTTCACCAACGACCTGATCAACGCGATCCGCTATGACCGCACCGCCGAGTTCCGCGCTAAGTACCGCACCATAGACCTCCTGTTGATCGACGACATCCAATTCATCTCCGGCAAAGAGCGCACCCAGGAGGAATTTTTCCACACCTTCAACGACCTTTACGACTCGCGCAAGCAGATCGTCGTTTCCAGTGACAGCTCCCCCAAGGAAATCCCCGAGATTGAGGAGCGCCTCCGCTCGCGCTTCGAGTGGGGGCTGATCGCCGATATCCAACCGCCCGACTTCGAGACCCGGGTTGCCATCCTTAAGAAAAAGGCCGAGCTCGAGCGTGTCCGCTTCTCCGACGACGTCGCCTATCTCATCGCCAGCCGCATCAAGTCCAACATCCGCGAGCTGGAAGGATCCCTCACCCGCATGATCGCCTTCTGTGCCCTGACCGGTCGCGAGATGACCATTGACCTCGCCCAGGAAATCCTCTCCGACGTCTGGGGCGAGGAGGAACGAATCATCACCATCGAACAGATCCAGCGTAGAGTGTCGGATTTCTTCGGCCTCAAGCTCTCTGACCTCAAAGCGAAGAGCCGCACTCGTGCCATCGCTTTCCCGCGCCAGGTCGCCATGTACCTCTCCCGCCAACTCACCAACTCCTCGCTTCTCGAGATCGGCCGCGCCTTCGGCGGCAAGGATCACACCACGGTTCTCCACGCTGTGGAAAAGATCCGGCTTCTCCAACAAGAAGACCCCAAACTGCGCAAGACCGTCGAGACGCTCAGCCAAGAAATCAACTCATGACCCCCAACCATTCAGCGGATACCCACCGCATCTTCCCCAACCATCCCCCTGCTACCCCGCTTTTGCCGCGCGGTCTTCCGCGTTTTCCACGATATCCGCTTGTCTACTCATACTCCGTCTCTTATTTGTTCTCACTTATCCTGCAATTAAACTCTAAGTATTCTTAGAGTCGGAGGATCTTATGGAGGTCGAGCTCGAGCGCGATGCCTTTCTAAAAGGGCTTCAGATGGTACAGAACATTGTGGAGCCTCGGCAAACGCTGCCAATCCTTGCCAATGTGCTCCTCGAGGCCGAGGGAGATTCGATCCGGGTGAGCGCGACGGATCTGGCAGTGGGTGCTCGGGTGTCGGTCCCGGCGAAGGTTGCCGTGAAAGGCGCGATTACGCTTTCGGCGCGGAAGCTTGCAGAGATCGCGAAGGAATTGCCCGCAGCCGCCTTGACACTCAAGGTACTAGAAAATGCTTGGGTCCAGCTGCGCTGTGGGGGAGTGTCTTACAAACTGGCCGGCCTGGCGGCGGAGGATTTCCCCGCGGTGGTGCCGACCGCTTCGCCGAAATGGGTCTCCCTCGACGGGAAAGTGCTCAAGGAGATGCTCGCCCAGACGGCCTTTGCGATCTCTCACGACGAGAGTCGGTACGCCCTGAATGGCGTCCTGGTTTCGATTCAGGCCGGGCGAATCAGGCTGGTGGCAACGGACGGACACCGCTTGGCGTTCGCCTCTCGGCTCCTGGCGGACGGAGCAGGCAGCGCGAGCGGGATCGTGCCGCGGAAGGCCGTACATGAGGTAGTGAGGGTTCTGGGGGTTGGCGAGGACGTACAGGTGGGGCTGGTCGAGAACCAGTTTATTTTGAAAATGCCGAATTTTCTCTTGATTGCGCGCCTTATTGAAGGGCAATTCCCGAACTATGAGCAGGTGATTCCCAGGGGGCACCCCTGCCGGCTGGTCCTGTCCCGGTCAACGCTGGCGGCCTCGCTGCGCCGCGTGTCGGTCCTCTCCGAGGAGCGGACCAAGCCGGTGAAGCTCCTCCTCTCGCCCGGGGCATTGAAACTCGCGGCCCACAACCCCGAACTCGGGGAGGCCGAGGAGACGCTTCCCCTGGCAGACTATTCGGGAGACGAAATCGCGGTCGGGTTCAACGCTCGGTATCTGCTGGATGCGCTCGGCGCGCTCGACGCGGAGCAGGTGGCGGTCGAGCTGAAGGATGGATTGAGCCCCGGAATCTTCAGGAGCCTGGAGGGGGAAGAATACTTCTGTGTTATAATGCCTATGAGGATTTAGCACGAAATGGGAGCAGGATAGGGTGCGTGTCCGATGGGGTCAGCGATCCCGCCTGCCCGACCATCCCGCGCGTAGTGTCGCACTCTCGCTAGCAGTCCTCCGCCGTCGAGCCTCTCTATCCAGGAACACCCCCCTGAAAGCCGCATGAGTCTCGAGACCTATACCGCGAGCGATATCAAGGTTCTGGAAGGCTTGGAAGCCGTCCGGAAGCGGCCGGCGATGTACATCGGCGACACGGCGGCCTTCGGGCTCCACCACCTCGTGTACGAGGTGGTGGACAACTCCGTGGACGAGGCCCTGGCGGGTTTCTGCGACAACATCCGCGTTGTGCTCCACTCTGACGGCTCGTGCTCCGTCGGCGACAACGGGCGCGGCATCCCCGTGGACATTCACGAGGCCACCGGCAAATCGGCCGCGGAAGTGGTGATGACAACGCTGCACGCGGGGGGGAAATTCGAGCACTCGGCGTATAAGGTTTCGGGCGGGTTGCACGGGGTGGGGGTCTCGGTTGTGAATGCCCTCTCGGAGTGGCTCGAGCTAGAGGTGCGTCGGGGAGGCAAGGTGTACACGCAGCGCTACGAGCGCGGCGAGCCGAAGGGCGATCTGACTCCGGGGGAGAAAACCTCCAAGCACGGGACGATTATCCGCTTCAAGCCCGATCCGACAATCTTTGAGGAAACGACCTTTTCCTTCGAGACGCTCTCGCACCGCCTGCGGGAGCTCGCGTTCCTGAACCGCGGGCTGAAGATCACGCTCGAGGACGAGCGGGAGGACCGGAAGAACGCCTTTCACTATAATGGCGGGATCATCGAGTTCGTCAAGCACATCAACCAGAACAAGACGCCGATTCATCCGAAGGTGCTGTTCTTTGAGGGAAGCCGGGGGGACATCCAGGTGGAGGTCGCCCTCCAGTATAACGACGGCTACCAGGAAAACGTCTTCAACTTCGCGAACAACATCAACACCCGGGACGGGGGCACGCACCTGACGGGATTCCGCGCCGCCCTCACCGGGACGATGGGAGCATACGCTCAGGCCAACGGATTCCTCAAGAACTTCAAGGGGGGAGTGACCGGCGAGGACGTGCGGGAGGGGTTGACCGCGGTGGTGTCGGTGCGGTTGCCCGAGCCGCAGTTCGAGGGTCAGACCAAGGCGAGGCTGGGGAATAGCGAGGTCAAGGGGCTCGTTCAGCAGATCGTCAATGACAAGCTGGCCGTGGCGTTCGAGGAGGATCCCACGACGGCTCGCAAGATCGCGGAGAAGTGCGTGCGGGCCGCTCAGGCGAGGGAAGCCGCCCGCAAGGCACGGGAACTGACCCGCAAGAAGGGGCTCGACGACGAGACGCTTGCCGGCAAGCTGGCGGACTGCTCGGAGCGCGAGCCGTCGTTTCGGGAGTTGTTCCTCGTAGAGGGCGACTCGGCGGGGGGCTCGGCCAAGCAGGGGAGGGATCGGCGGACGCAGGCCGTGCTCCCATTGCGGGGGAAGATTATCAATGCCGAGAAGGCGCGCTACGATAAGGTGCTCTCCCACCAGGAGATCCGCCTCCTGATTTCGGCCCTGGGAACCGGCATCGGCCCGGAAGAGTTTGACGTCACCAAGCTCCGCTACCACAAGGTCATCCTGATGACCGATGCCGACGTGGACGGGGCGCACATCCGCACGCTCCTTCTGACCTTCTTCTTCCGGCACATGGTCTCGGTGATCGAGCAGGGGCACCTCTACATTGCCCAGCCCCCGCTCTTCAAGGTTAAGAAGGGCCGGGCGGAGAAGTACCTGATGAACGAGCGGGAGATGGAGGAATTTCTCTTGGCTTCCTGGGTGGAGAAGGCGAGCCTGAAGGTGCCGGGGAAGTCGGCCCCCCTCCGGGACGACGCGCTCCTGGACGCGCTCAAGCGGACGCTGGAGTTCAAGCACCTCTTCCGAAAGTTCGTCAAACGGGGGGTCCCGCCGCAAATCGTCGAAGGGCTGCTTAAGGCCAAGTTCCGGGCCACGAAGCGCGGGGTCCGCCCCGAAGATATCGGGGCGGCGATTCAGTCCGTGGGCGCCGAGCTTCAGCTCAAGAACTTCAGCGTGCAGGTCCGCGAGAGCGACAACGGCGATGAATCCGCTGTAGAGCTGTCGGGAGACCTCGCCGCCCGTATCAGCCTGGAGACCCTTCGGTCTCCCGACTACCAGCTTCTCTACGATTTGCACGAGAAGATCCCGCCGGTGCACAAAGGCCCCTGCCTCGTGGTTGACGGCAGCGGTAAGGAAGTCGTTGCCAGGACGCTCGACGAGCTCGTGGCCGCCGTCTTTGAGTTCGCCAAGGAGGGCGCAGCGATCCAGCGGTACAAGGGGCTCGGAGAGATGAATCCCGAGCAGCTCTGGGAAACCACCATGAACCCGGAGACGCGCACGCTCTTGAAGGTCACCATGGAGGACGTCGTGGGCGCCGACGAGATGTTCACGGTGCTGATGGGCGACGCCGTGGAGCCCCGCCGGGAGTTCATCGAGAAATACGCGCTGGACGCCGTGAATATCGACATCTAGCCTCGCGCCTGCCCATATATATGTCCCCCAACGAGCGGCAAGTTCCCGTCCCGATCGAAGAGGAGATGCGCAAGTCGTATCTCGACTACGCCATGTCCGTCATCGTCGGCCGGGCGCTGCCGGACATCCGGGACGGCCTGAAGCCGGTCCACCGCCGCGTGCTCTACGCTATGCAGGAACTGGGCTTGGCCTGGAACCGGGCTTACAAGAAGTCCGCGCGCGTGGTCGGGGAGGTTCTCGGCAAGTATCACCCCCACGGCGATGCCCCGGTCTACGAGGCGCTGGTGCGGATGGCCCAGGAGTTCTCGCTTCGCTATCCGCTCGTGGACGGACAAGGGAACTTCGGCTCCGTGGACGGCGACCCGCCGGCGGCCATGCGCTACACCGAGGTGCGTCTGGCCAAGATCGCCCAGGAGATGCTCGCGGACATCGACAAAGACACGGTGGACTTTGTTCCGAACTTTGACGAGTCGTTGCAAGAGCCCACCGTCCTTCCCACGCGGCTGCCGAACCTGCTGGTCAACGGTTCGGCCGGCATCGCGGTGGGTATGGCCACCAATATCCCGCCGCACAACCTCTCCGAGGTCGCGGACGGGCTCGCGATGCTGATTGATCATCCCGCAACCTCGGTAGATGACCTCATGACGGTCATCAAGGGGCCGGACTTTCCCACGCGCGGGTACATCTACGGCACCGGCGGGATCCGCGAGGCGTATACGACGGGACGCGGGACGATCACCATGCGGGCCAAGGCGCACGCGGAGAAGATGCGGGGCGGGCGGGAGGCAATCATCGTGACCGAGCTCCCGTATCAGGTCAATAAGGCCTCGCTCATCGAGAAGATAGCCGAGCTGAGCCGGGAGAAGAAGATCGAGGGGATCTCGGAGATTCGAGACGAATCCGACCGAGAGGGGATCCGAATCGTGCTCGAGGTCGGCCGCGGCGAGATCCGCCAGATCGTCCTGAACCAGCTCTACAAGCACACCCAGATGCAGTCCACCTTCGGGGTCATCATGCTCGCCCTGGTGGACCGACGGCCCCAGGTGGTGAACCTGAAGGAGATGCTCGAGGCGTTCATCCGCTTCCGGCGCGAGGTGGTCACCCGGCGGACGCGGTTTGACCTCGCGCGGGCCGAGGAGCGCGCCCATATCCTGGAGGGGCTCCGCAAGGCGGTGGAGCACCTCGATCTGGTCATCCGGTTGATCCGCGGGGCGGAGAATCCTGATGCGGCTAAGGACGCCTTGATGCGGCGGCTCGAGCTCACGGAGATTCAGGCCAAGGCCATCCTGGACATGCGTCTCCAGCGCCTGACGCAGCTCGAGCGCCACAAGATCGTGGAGGAGCACGAGCAGACTCTGGCGCTGATCGCGGACTTGAAGGACATCCTCGCATCTGAGGGCCGGCTGATGGGGATCATCAAGGACGAGCTGCTGGCCCTCAGGACGGAGTACGGCGACGAACGCCGCACCGAGATCCTGACCGAGACCACCGAGTTGACGATCGAGGACCTCCTCGCGGACGAGGAGATGGTCGTCACGATCACGCGCTCGGGCTATATCAAGCGGACGCACGTGGACCTCTATCGGAGCCAGCGACGGGGCGGTAAGGGCGTGACGGGGATGGAGACCAAAGAGGAGGACATCGTCGAGGATCTCTTCATCGCGACGACGCACTCCTACCTCCTCTTTTTCACGTCGCAAGGCAGGGTCCATTGGCTCAAGGTCCACGAGATCCCGGAGGGCGGCCGGCAGGCGAAGGGGAAGGCCATGGTGAACCTCCTGTCGCTGGCCGAGAATGAGCGGGTCGCAACCGTGGTGTCGATCAGGGAGTTCGAGGTCGGGGGATTCATCCTGTTTGCCACCAAACAGGGGAAGGTGAAGAAGACTGAACTGGAGGCGTACTCGCATCCCCGGGCGGGCGGGATCCAGGCCATCGCGCTGGAGGACGGCGACGAGGTGATCGCAGCCCGCCGCACCGATGGCCAGCGTGAGGTCGTGCTGTCCACCAAGAAGGGCATGATCATCCGCTTCTCCGAGGAAGAGTGTCGGCCCATGGGCCGGGTGGCCGCCGGAGTTCGGGGGATTGACGTCGAGGAGGGCGACCAGGTGATCGCCGCCGAGGTGGTGAGGGAAGGGGCCGCCCTCCTCACGGTGACCGAGCGCGGCTACGGCAAGCAGACCCCGCTGGAGGAGTACCGCCTCCAGGGACGGGCCGGAAAGGGGATCATCGACATCAAGACCGGCGGGCGCAACCGCGACGTGGTGGGGGTGGTCCAGGCCCGACCGGCCGACGACATCCTGGTCGTGACGACAAAGGGGAAGATTATCCGGGTCCATGCAAGCGATGTGTCGTCTCAGGGGAGGAACACGTGGGGCGTGCGCGTGATTGACCTGGATCCGGACGATCAAGTGGGTAGCGTGGCGCGCGTCGAGGCCGAGCAGGGCGAGTCTGAGTCATAGCGCGCCCCGGCGCGGGGTTTGACAGCGGCCGCTCCGGCGGCCTATTTTTTTATCCTATGGTCGACGTCAAGTTCATTCGTGAGCACCCCGATGAAGTGGCCCGGGCCCTGGAAACCCGGGGAGGGGAGGACCTCGTCAAGAAGCTCCTGTTCGTTGACTCGAGTCGTCGCAAGCGCATCACAGCCGTGGAAGCCAAGAAGGCGCTTCGCAATACGGTCACCGAGGAGATTGCCCAGGCCAAACGTCGGGGAGGGGACCCTACCGAGCAAATGGCCCGGATGCGCAAACTCGGGGACGAGATCAAGGAGGAGGACGCGAAGATTCGAGAGGAGGATCGGCAAATCGAAGCGCTTCTGCTCCAGCTCCCGAACCTCCCGCATTCGAGCGTCCCCGTCGGTGGGGTGGAAGCGAACCGGGAGGTTCGCCGCTGGGGGACACCACGGCAGTTTCCCTTCGATCCGAAGCCCCACTGGGAGGTCGGAGAGCGGCTGGGAATTCTCGACTTTGAGCGCGCGGCGAAGCTGGCCAAGTCGCGCTTTTCGGTGCTGTGGGGGAGCGGGGCACGCCTTGAGCGCGCGCTCACGCAGTTCATGCTCGATCTCCACACCCGGGAGCACGGCTACCGGGAGGTGTGGGTGCCGCATTTGGTGAATGCCGAGACGATGCGGTGGACCGGTCAGCTGCCGAAGTTCGAGGAGCAGCTCTTCAAGACGCTCGAGCCTGAGGGAGAGCGTCCGCTCTACCTGATCCCGACGGCCGAGGTCCCGGTGACCTGCCTGCACGGGGGCGAGACTCTGAAGGAGCAGGAGCTGCCGAAGCGGTATGTCGCGTTCACCCCGTGCTACCGCCGGGAGGCGGGAGCGGCAGGCCAGGACACGCGGGGGATGATCCGCCAGCACCAGTTTGACAAGGTGGAGCTGGTCAAGCTCGCGACGCCGGCCACCTCGTACGACGAGCTGGCATCCATGGTGGCAAACGCCGAGGAGGTTCTGAGGCGACTGGAGCTTCCGTATCGCGTGGTGCTCTTGGCCACAGGGGACATGGGGTTCGCGTCGGCCAAGACTTATGATCTTGAGGTCTGGTTACCGGGGCAGGCGAAGTACCGGGAGATCTCCTCATGCTCCAACTGCGAGGCGTTTCAGGCCCGCCGCGCCGGGATCCGCTACCGCCCCGCGGCGGGAGGCAAGGCGGAGTTCGTTCACACGCTCAACGGCTCCGGGCTCGCGGTCGGTCGGACGCTGATCGCCATTCTGGAGAACTTTCAGGAGGCCGATGGCAGCGTGATCGTTCCTCGGGTTCTCCGCCCTTACCTGGACAACCTGGAACGGATCACGCCACCAAGTTCCTAGACGCCGGAGGGGTGGCCGAGCGGTTGAAGGCGCCGGTCTTGAAAACCGGAATCCCGCAAGGGATCGGGGGTTCGAATCCCTCCCCCTCCGCCATGGAACTCGGAGGGGGGCTAGCGCCCCCCT
>JACQCL010000039.1 GCA_016201645.1 Candidatus Rokuibacteriota bacterium | reverse complement strand
TTCGTGGCCGAAGAGCTCCGACTCGATCAGCTCCTCGGGGATGGCCGCGCAGTTGACCTCGACGAAGGGGCCCTCGCGTCGCGCCGACAGCGCGTGGACGGCCCGGGCGACGAGTTCTTTCCCGGAGCCGTTCTCGCCGTGAATCAGCACCCGCCCGCTGGTGGGAGCCGCGATGGCAATCTGGCGTCGCAGCTCGTGCATGGCGGCGCTCTGCCCGACGATCTCCTGCCCGCGCTCGAGCCGTTCCCTCAGGGCTCGGTTCTCTCCCTCGAGTCGCGAGTGCTCGAGGGCGCGCGTCACGGTCAGCAGGGTCTTTTCCAGCGACAGGGGCTTTTCGATGAAGTCGTACGCCCCGAGCTTCGTGGCTTTCACCGCGGTCTCGATGGTCCCATGGCCGGAGATCATGACGACGGTCTGCTCGGGCCGGATCCGCTTGATCTCGGCCAGCGCCTCCAGGCCATCCATTCCCGGCATCCAGACGTCGAGCAGGACGAGGTCGGGCGGCTCCTCGCCGACTCGCGTCAGGGCGTGGGCCCCGCTGCCGACGGTGCCGACGCGGTATCCTTCATCCTCCAGGACACCTCGGAGCGACGCCTGGATGGCCTTTTCGTCGTCCACGATCAGGATGCTTTCGCCAGCCACTTACGTCTCCGCCCGCCCGGGCGGCCCGTCCACGGGAAGCTCGATGATGAAGCGGCTTCCCTTGGGGGCGTTGTCCTCGACCCAGATCCGGCCGCCGTGGTCCGTGACGATCTGGTGGACGATGGCCAGCCCGAGTCCCGTCCCCGCGGTCTTCGTCGAGAAGTAGGGGAGAAACAGCTTCTCCTTGTCCTCGGGGGGGATGCCCACCCCGTTATCGCTCACGAGAATCTGAGCCTGCTTCGTCTCGGGGATGAAGGCGGTTTGGATCGTGACCTCGCCGGCCCCTCCGACGGCCTCGACGGCGTTGTCCACCAGGTTGAGGACCGCACGCTTGATTTGGTCCGGGTCCACCTCGAGGGTCGGCAGCTCGGGCGCGAAGAGGGTCTTGAGGCCGAGGGCGGGGTGGGATTCCCGGTAGAAGGCCACCACGCCCTCCAGCAGGCGGTTGAGTTCCGTCGCTTTTGGTTGGAGCGCGGGCATCCGGGCGAAGCGGGAGAACTCGTCCACCAGGTGCTTCAGGCCTTCGACCTCCTGGATGATGGTCCCCGTGCACTCCTCCAGGAGCTGCCGGTCGTCCCGGTTCCGCTCGGCCAGGCGCCGGCGCAGTCGCTGGGCGGAGAGCTGGATGGGGGTCAGCGGGTTCTTGATCTCGTGGGCGATCCGCTGGGCGACCTCGCGCCACGCCGCGAGCCGCTGGGCCTTGAGGAGCTCGGTGAGGTCGTCGAATACGAGCACCATGCCGGCGTACTCGCCCTCCGGTCCGCGGAGCGCCGTGGCCGAGCCGAGGAGCGTCACGGCGTGCCCGTCGCGGCGGAGGCGCATCTCGCGCTCGAGCGTCCCCTTGCGGACGCGATCCATCCGCTGGATGAAGGCCCCGACCTCGCCGAATTGGGGCGCGGCGAACACCTGGCGGAACGATTGGCCCACGGCCGACTCCGCCGGGACCCCCAGCATGCGAGCGGCCGCGCCATTTATCGTGGTCAGGCGGCCCGCCGGGTCTAGGGAGACGACGCCCGTCGCCACGGCCTGGATCACGGTTTCCGTGTACTGTCGGCGCTCTTCCAGCTCGTTATGCTTGGCCTGGAGGTCGCCGGTCATCCGGTTGAAGGAGTCCACCAGGGTGCCGATCTCGTCGTCCGCCAGGGCCTGCACCTTGTAATTGAGGTTGCCGGCCGCGACCTCGCGGGTTCCCTCGGCCAGGAGCTGGATCGGCACCGTGATGCCGCGGGCCATGTAGAGCCCGAACCACGTGAACGAGAACACGATGATCAGGGTCATCAGCAGAAAGAGCAGGATGTAGATTCCCTTAATGGGGTTTTTGAGCAGCTTGAGCTGCTTGTACTCCTGGAATGCCTGGGAAATGCCGCGGATCCGCGCCACCAACCGCTGGGCCACGTGCGTGGACACGACCAGCGCGCCCAGGATTTCGGGTTCGCCGTCTTTCGACCAGATCGGGACCACGGCTTGGATCAAATCGCCGTTGTCGAGCTCCCGCACCGTGGTGATCTCCTGGCCCCCCAGCCCGCGCTTGACCTGGTCGGTATTGACGTTGCGCGTGGCGACCGCGGCGAGGATCGGGTCCTTGACGTGAACCAGCTCCTGCCCCTTGGGGGTGAAGACCGAGATGGCGGCCAGTCCGAGCGCCTCCTGCTGCTCCACCAAGTAGGCCGCCAACGCCTCCCGCCGGTCGTCGCCGAGGAGGCGGTCGCGCGCGATCACCCGCGCAAGCTGGCGGCCGTGGCGGAGGGCGCTGCCTTCCAGCGTCTGGTAGTAGGTCTGCGCCACCTCGATGGCCTGGTCGAGCGGACCTTCCACCTGGGGCTTGAACCATCCCTCGATGGACGTGTTGAGGAGGTTGGAGGCGATGATCGAGATAAGCAGGGCCGGGATCAGGGCGAGCGAGAGGAACGCCATGACGAGTTTGGTTTTGAACCTGGAGCCCAGAACTTTCTGTCGCCGCTCGAAGAAGAGCTTCACAAGATTCCGGAAGAGCAGGACCAGCAGCAGGAGGAAGACGATCAGGGTGAGGTTGAAGAGAGCGAAGACGAGGATGTTTGAGGCGACTGGGATCTGGGGAGACCAGATCCCGACCTCGTACACCACCATCCCCACGGTGGCCACCAGCAGGACGAGGGCCCCGCCGATGATCAGAAGGTTCCGCTTGCGGCGCTGGGACTCGCCCGTGAGCGGGGCCGTTAACGGCACGACCTGCCTCCGAGCGTCATTGGCTTCGTAGCGGTGTGAGCAAGTCGGACCGGATCCAGTCCGTTTGGTCGGCGTCTCCCGTCAGGCGCGCGAGGAAGGAGTTCACCCCGCTCAGGGAGACGTCGGCCTTAACCTGCACGAAATAGAGCCCGCTGGGGTCCAGGGCTGAGGCCGGCCCGAGCTTGAGCCCCCGGATCTCGGAGGCCACGCGCTGCGCCTCTCTGAGATCCTTGGTCACGTAGGGTTCCTGCTGCTCTCCAGCCGTCGAGACCACCTTGTACTCCTTGGTGACCACGTTGTAGGTGAGCTGGCGCTCCACCGTGCGGGCGTGCAGGCGCTCATTTGGCCAGAAGCGGCCGTTGTACTTCCACAGCTCGATGTAAAAGCGAATGTGCGTGGGGATCCCGCTCTTGAGGCTCTCGTGGAAGGAAGGAGGGATCGCCCCCAGCAGCACCGCCTGCAGGGTGAGGTCGAAGTCGTTAAGAAAGACTTCGGGACGGTTGCTAAACCGGAGTTCCGAGCGGGCGGGGGCGGCGGCGAGCAGCAGGCCGATGGCCAGGATCAAGGCGAGCCGCCACCGGAGCCGAGCCGGCCCGCTGGGGTGAAGGTCCGCTCTGGAGATGGCCGAAAGCCGTGGCGCGCGCATACGTCGGACAGGACATTATAGCGCCAGCGGGGCAAGGGGGTGGAAGAAGTCTTCTGCTAGAGGGCGGCTGTACCCGGGACCGCACCCACGCCGCTGGCGTGGGTACCGGATCCCTCCTCACGCCGGGCCCCTTCCAGGCGGCTGACGGGGTGAGAGAGCGCCGGCACTCCGGGCCGGGCCGAGCGAAACTCGGCGGCAAAGGCCTCCGCGATGGCACCAACCAGCTGGTGGTTGAGCGCGTGGCCGGCGTTGCGAGCGACCACGTGCCCGACCACCGGGCGTCCCAGGAGCGCCAGGTCGCCGATCAGGTCCAGGATCTTGTGGCGAACGAACTCGTCTCGATAGCGAAGGCTCGCGTTCAATACGGCGCGGCGGCCTACCACCACGGTGTTGTCAAGGGAGCCGCCCTTGGCGAGACCGTTCTTCCTGAGGTCGCCCACGTCCTTGAGAAAGCCATAAGTGCGGGCCGAGGCGAGTTCCTCCACGAACACCCGCTCGGAACACGCGAACGAGGCGGCCTGGGTCCCCACCGCCGGGTGGTTCACGTCAAGGGTGTAGCTGACCCGGAAGTCGTCCGACGGGAGGATCTGGAGCCAGCGCCCCTCATCGCCCACGCGGATCGGCCGGATGATCACTAGGGGCTGTCGCGGTGCCGCCAACGTCGCCTTTCCAGCGGCGTAGAGTAGCGATACGAACGGCTTTGCGCTCCCGTCCATGGCCGGGACCTCTTCGCCCTCGACCTCCACGAGGAGGTTGTCGATTCCGAGAGCTGCGGCCGCCGCCATGAGATGCTCGACCGTCTGGATCCGGGCGCCGTTGACGCCGAGGGTGGTTGCGAAGTGAGAGTCCACGATCGTTTCCGGACGGGCCGGAATCAGTGTGCGATGGGGATCTGCGGCGCGAAACACGATGCCGGTGTCGGCGGGGGCAGGGGAGAGAGTGATCTTCGCGGGCTGGCCCGAGTGAAGCCCAACCCCTTCGATTGCCGCTTGCTTCCGGATCGTCAGCTGAAGATCCATAGGATCTTACGGGTGGGCAAACGACGCCCGGAAAACCAGCTACTTCCTAGCAACCTGAGTGCCAGGGGCGCAAAGTTATCGTAAGTTGCTGATTTTCCGAGCCCTCAAGCATTTTGGTAGCACGACTTTCCGATCCGGGCGTTACGTAGAAGACACAGCAAGTGACGGAGAGTGTGGCATCCTTACAACGCTCAGACGTCCAGCACCACCCGGATCTCCCACCGACCGTCGGTCTCGCGGACCTGGACTTGGTGAAAGGTCGCAGCCTTGACCACCGTGCCGAGGCGGTGCCGGCCGGGGTTGAGGTCCTCGCCCCAGAGGCACGCGTGGACCCTGGTAGGCTCGAACACCAGAAACTCGATCCGATTCACCACGAACGCCTCGATGTCGTGGACGTAGAGGCACTCGTTGAGCCAGTTCACCAGGAGCGCTTCTCGCGTCTCCCCCTGCGCGCGCACCTCCCGCGACTCGCGCGGCTCGGCACTCTCGGGATCCACGATCAAGGCGAAGACGCCGAGGGCCGCTTGGGCGAACGCCTCGGAGAGGGTCGATCCCCAGGCTTTCACCCCCACGTCGGCGGCAACGTCGAAGTAGTCATAGCCGGCGGCGCTCACAGACGGGGGCCTCCCAGATTCCCGAAGCGAGCCTGGAGCAGAGAGACGGCGACGGGCCCGGCCGTTTCGGTCCGCAGAATTCGGGGACCGAGGCCGGCGATCTTGAACCCCCGGGTCTCGAGCGCCTCGACCTCGCGCCGTGCCAGGCCGCCCTCGGGCCCGACGACCAGCACGGCCGATGCCACCCGTGCCGGAGTATTCTCCAGGACTTCCGAGAGGCCTCTCGGCGCGCCTTCCCAGAGGCAGAGCGCGAGATCCGCCGACCACTGCGCCTGGGCAAATTCCTGAATCGAACGGGGCACCTCCACCGCGGGGATCACGGCGCGCCCGCACTGTTTCGAGGCCTCCTTGGCGACCCGCTGCCAGCGGCGGACCCGGTCCCGCCAGCGACCGGGTTCGAGCCTCACGATGGTCCGTTCGGTGAGCAGCGGGACGACGCGAGCCACTCCGAGCTCCGTCACGGTCCTCACGACCCATTCCATTTTGTCCCCTTTGGGGACTCCTTGAGCGAGGGTGATGGCGAGCGGAGACTCGGTGTGGGACGAGGAGCGGGCGAGGATCGTGCCAGTGGCGGAGCGAGCCTCAACGGATTCCAGGCGGACCATGAACTCCGTGCCCTGACCGTCTACGACCTGGACGACGTCGCCGGGGGCCAGACGGAGAACGCGGGCCAGATGGCGCGTCTCCTCGACGTCGAAGAGGACTCGATCGGCCTGGACGGCCTCCGGCTTGACGTGAAATCTGGGCACAGGCTACCTAGTGAGTTGGAGGGAGACCCAGCCGTCGATCTCGACCTGGTCGGCGAGGGCGAAGCCGTGTGCGGCGAGCGCGTCGCGGATCCCCGCGGCCTCGTCGGCCAGGACCCCCCCGAGGATCAGATGGCCTGCGGGGCTCACGAGTCGCCGGTACCGAGGAGCGAGGGCGAGATGGCTCCCCGCGAGGAGGTTGGCCAAGACCAGCGCGAGCGCGGGCCCTTTCACGCTGGCAGTGTCCGACAAGACGCAATGGATCTGGTTTGCGACGCCGTTCAGCTCTATGTTGGCGCCCGCGGCCGTCACCGCGTCGGGGTCCGTGTCGAGCGCCGTCACGCGTTGGACGCCGAGCACCGCCGCGGCGATCGCGAGAATCCCGCTGCCGGTGCCGACGTCGAGGGCGTGGGCCACCGGCTGCCGATCCAAAAGCGCCTCGAGCAGCACGAGACATCCACGGGTGCTTCCGTGGGTCCCGGTGCCAAAGGCCCGCCCCGGCTCAATGATGATGGGCCTGAGCCCGTTCTCCATAACGGGAGTCTCCCAGGGCGGGATGATCAACAGGCGTCGGCCCACCCGCTGGGGGGTGAAGGCCTGACGCCACGCCTCGGCCCAGGCTTCGTCGAGAAGCGGCGCCACCAAAGGCTCCCCTCCGTTGAGCGTGAGACCCAAAGCGCACAGGGAGGCGACGTAGTGACTCACCGCCTGGCAGAGGGCAGTGGAGGAGGTCGTGTCGGGGAAAAATGCGCGGAGGCGCGGCGGTCGGGACGGGATCTCCTCCTCGATGACACCGAGGGCGCCCTGTTCCCAGAGAAAATTGGTGAGGGCTTCCGAAACTTCGGCAGATGCAGGGACGGTGAGTTCCCAGAACGGCACTTATCGGCCCCTTTCAAAAAGTCCTTGCGATTCAGTTGGTTGACCATTCTACACTCGTCGAGCGGACTGACCGTACAGAACGAGTTCTCATAACTTCGGCTCGTCACCAGTTGACGGCGGGGCCCAGGCTGGGAGCTTCAAGATCGCTTGGCTGGCCTGCTGGTCGGTAACCCGCGTGTACAGCATCGTCGTGTTGATGTTCGCATGCGACAGGAGGCGCTGGATGACGCGGACATCGGTGCCTTGGCGGAGGAGGTCGGTGGCGAACGTGTGCCGGAAGCGGTGGGGAGTGCAATCGGGGACACCCGTGAGTCGGCCCCAGCGGTGGGTCATCAAGGCGATCCCTCGGCGCGTGAATAGTTTCCCAGACCGGTGCGAGATGATCCAGGAGTGCCCCTTGAGGTCGGTCTGACGGAGCACCCAATCGAACAAGACCTCCTTGAGGGCCGGGTGCATCGGCGTCACGAGGGGTTTCTGTCCCTTGCCGATGGACCTGATGGTCCCGGGGAACCTCGTTCCGTCTTCGAAGACGACCTCGGCGAACGAGAGGTCTGCCACAGTGAGCTGGCAGATCGGCGTCACGCGAAGGCCCGTGTAGTAGAGGAGCGCACGGACCACGCGATCGAGGGGCGCCAGGTCGAGGCGCATGAGGCGCGCCGTCTCATCTGGATTGAACGGCCGCGGAAGTCGCTCCGGATGGGTCACGCGCTGGAGATTTTCGGTCGGGTCATCCGTCCACAGCCGTTGCCGGCGTCCCCATTGCCCGAAGGCGCGCACGGCCGCCCGCTTCCTGGCGAGGCTCGCGGGCGAGAGTCCCTTCTCGACGAGGGCCACGAAATAGGCGCGAACCACAGTCTGGGTAAAAGCCAGGACGCTGTCGGGAGAGGCGAGCGCGACGAGCGCGTGCAGGTCGCCGTCGTATGCCTCCACCGTAGAGCGCGCGAGCCCGCGAGCGAGGCAGTCTGCCAGAAACTCCTGGACGGCCCGCGACAGCTTCATGCGCCACCTCGACGACCGACCCGGTTGATGGGGGAACGCGACGGCCATTGCCTAGGCCTCAGCCCGAGGAGCCGCCGGACCTCGCCGCTCAGGACCGAGGTCGGGACGATCAGGTCGCCCGTCGTGATCCGCAGCGCCCGAGCCAGCTTGTCGAGCGTGCGGACGGTCGGCTCCTGGGCGCCCTGCTCGATCCGGACGAGGGAGATCCGCCCGACCTTCGCGCGGCGCGCCAGCGCGGATTGCGAGAGCCCCCGGGCCTCGCGGACCCGCCGGAGCTTCTCCCCGATCCTCATGGCGAGGACTGTATAGTGGATTATACACCTTGTCAACCCCTCCTGGAGGCGAGCCACTTGCGGAAACAGCCTCGTTCACTCGGATGCACCTCCGCGACAGCGATTTCGTGAACGGCAGATTCTTGTGCCGGTAGAACCAGCGCGCCGGAAGGTTCGCGATCGCCCCCGCTTCCTCGACCGTGAGCCAGCGGTCGTCCCTCGCCGGCGCCTCGGGCCGGGCGTCGCTCGCGGCGGCAGCGCTCGTCATCCTGGCCCACACCCGGTATGCAACTTCTTGCGCTTCATGAGGTGGTCTCCTTTCGCTGGAAGGGGATGTGGCCATGACGCGCTCGCCTCGGTCTGGCGCGGTCGGGTCGGCCTTCGTCCTCGAAGAATACGAGGCGTGCGCGCCCGTGGTCCGTCAGCCGGTACGAGTAGCATCC
>JACQCL010000123.1 GCA_016201645.1 Candidatus Rokuibacteriota bacterium | reverse complement strand
GCCCAACGGAGCCTGGAGGGTCTCTACGAGTCTGAGCTTCACCGAGTCAAGGGCGATCTGCTTTTGAAGCAGGCGAGGGGTGCCGCTGAAGATGCCCAGGTCTGTTTGCGTCGGGCGGTTGAGATCGCGCGGGCCCACCAGGAGAAGTTGCTGGAGCTGCGGGCGGTGACGAGCCTCAGCCGTCTCCTTAACCGCCAAAGGAAGCGTGAACAGGCCCGGCGACTCCTGGCAGAAACCTACGACTGGTTCACCGAGGGCTTTGCCACGGCAGACCTCAAGGCGGCGAAGGCGCTGCTCGAAGAGCTGGCGAGCTAGATCTCGGGGCGCTTGCCGTAGGTCGCGCGGACCTCGGTCTTGATCCCGCCGCGCACGTTGAAGTCGCCCACCACCTCGATCCAGCGCGGGCGGGCCGCGGCCACGAAGTCGTTCAGGATCCGGTTCGTCACGTCCTCGTGGAAGGCGCCCTCGTTCCGGTAGGACCAGATGTAGAGCTTCAGCGACTTCAACTCCACGAGGTGCTGGTCGGGGACATAGCGGATCCGGATGGTGGCGAAGTCAGGCTGGCCGGTTCGGGGGCAGAGGCAGGTGAACTCGGGGATGGCGACGTTGACTTCGTAGTCCCGGTCCGGATGCGGGTTCGGGACGACCTCGAGTTCCCTGAAGGGTTGGCTCGGCATGGCTAGGCGGCGGGAGCCTGGCGCCGTGCATCCACGATCTGGAAGCGCCAGCCGTCGGGGTCACGGCCGTTCGCGATGGTTCGCCCCGTCTCCTTGATCAGATGTGGCTCGCTCTCGAACCTGACGCCTTGGCCCCGCAAAGCCTCGTAGGCGGCTCGTACGTCGTCAACCCTGAAGGCGATATGATTGACGCCGATGACCTCCTCGCCCGTAACCTGATGAAGCTCGAAGATCGGCTGGTTGGGGCCGGGGAGCTGGAGCTCCACGGAGACGCCGTGGTGGGTCGTCCGGGAGAGCAGCTTGAAGCCCATCGCCTGGAAGACCCGGACGTATCCCTCGATGTCGTCCACGATCAATTCAATGTGATCCACCTGCGTGACCATGCGGACGCCTCCTTCCCGTTGGGGGGAGGATAGCACACCGGCTCACCGGGTGGGAGCGGGCGTGAGCGGATTCGCTGCGCCGCGGCCGCGGGGACTTGTTCAAGCACGACAACGTCGCGCCCCCGTCGCTCTACGAGGAACCGTTGCTGGCCCTCCTGCCAGGCCCAGGATGATCCGGAGCTCTTCTTGAGCTCCTGCTCGACGTAGCGTCGGGTTTCGCTTCGAGAACGGATTGCGATCGTCGGAGGCGCTCCCGCCGACGAAAGCCCGCGGAGCGTGGCCAGTTCGGAGAAGAACGGACCGACGAGGGCGTCAAGCGGTGCGACGGAGGGGTGCTGGGCTGAGGCCGGCCAGCCCCCAACGCCCAGAGTGAGGACAACGAGCCCGGCGATCGCTCGGGCGGCTGGCCTCGTCATCGAGAGCGAGGATACACGGGTATCCTAGGGGCGGCTCGTGAGGCCGATGCCGGCCGCGACGAGGAGACTCGCGAGGAGCAGGGTTGTGGTGAGTGGCTCGCCGGTGAATGGCCCGGAGAGGAGGACGCCGAAGATGGGGGAGGTGAGAAAAAACCCGGCGAGGGCGCTCGGCCGGTAGTGCTTGAGCAGCCACAAGCTCGCCGTGAAGTTGAACCCGGCCACGACCAGCCCCTGGTAGAGGAGTGCCAGGGCAAGCGACGCGGTCCACCGGTAGGGTATGCCGCCCTCCAGCCAGAGCGACATGGCGGCTAGGCCGGCCGAGCCGACGAGCGCCTGAGCCAGGAGGAGCTTGGTCGGGTCAATGTGTTGGACCGCTCGAACAAGGTAGATGGTGCGTTCGCCGAGGAGGAGCGCGCTGATGGAGACGGAGACATCTCCCAGCAGGGTGGCTCCCGCGCCTCCGAGGCCGCGGGAGAAGAGGATCACGATTCCCGCGTAGGCGATCAACGCCCCACCGAGCTTCCGAGGCGTGAGGCGGTCACCCGGAACCCGGAAGTGGGCGAGCACCACCGTGTGGACCGCGTAGGCGTTGATCAACACTGCTGAGTGGCTGGCGGTGGTCCACTGGGTGCCAACGTTCAGGCAGGCGATCTGGACGGTGAAGAGGAGGCCGAGAAAGGCGAGGGGGCGCCATTCGTGAGGAGCGATCCTGAACTCCCTGAACGCTCCCGTCCACCAGGCCCAGGCCAGGATCGCGAGCCCACCCAGGACGAACCGCATGAACCCCAGCCAAAACGGCGGCGCGTCGAGCAGCCCGACCTTGATCGCCACTGGATTGCCGCCCCAGAGGGCGGAAAGGAGGAGGGCAAGGGCCGCACCCTTGAAGTCGAGCTCCCGGTGCGGGCTCGTCACCGCGGGCGGAGTCCAAGAGAAAGTACTTTAAGCGGCTTATTGTAAGTATCGGCTACATATGGTAAACAGCTGACGGGGCATGGAGTCACGGCAGGCGCCCGGAGACCAGCCAGTGGCGTTCGCTGACGACGCGGCAGTCGAGATGGGGAAGAGTCAAGGCAAGCTGGGAGCGAACCTCCGCCACGGTCCAGGAGGCCAGCAGCGAGGAGAAAAAGTCCCGCTTGAGAAGCGGGTCTTCGTTCGCCGCAGCCGTCTCGACGATCTCGCGCGCGCCCTCGGGAGAGTCAGGCCGGAAGAGGTCCATGACGAAGACCCGGGCCCCCGGCCCCCCGAGCCGTTGAACTTCCTGCCAGAAGGGGTGGGGATCCTCCAGGTGGTGGAGCAGGCTGTTGGAGACGATGGCGTCGAAGCTCCGGGGCGGCAGTGCGAGGCCGGGCACCCGCGCGCAGAGCAGGCGGATGCGGTCAGTGAGCCCGGCTTCGGTGACGGCCTTTCGGGCGTGTGCGAGCATCGCCGCCGAGCCGTCCACGGCGGTGATCTGAAGACCGAGGAGAGCGCGGACGAGGCGGATCGGGATGTCCGCAGGACCGCAGCCGAGGTCCAGGACGCTCCCGGTGCTGAGCTCGGGGAACATGGCGCGGAACCGGTCCACGAACCCCTGATTCACCTCGGCGAAATCTGCCCGGGCGTAGGCCAGCGCCTGAGCCGGGTCTTCCATCAAATCAGGCTCGAGCACGCGTTCCATCAGAGGACGAGCTTGACGGTCCCGCCGAGGGCCTTGATGAGGGCCACTACGTTCTGGTCGGGCGTGCCCGGGGGGAGCACGCACCCCGGGCCGACGATGACGCCGATCCCGTCGGTCTGATCCACGGCCTCTCCGACTTCCGCCCGGACTTCGTCGGGCGTGCCGTCGCGGAGGGTGGCCCACTGGTTCACCCCGCCGATCACGGCACCCTTCACCTTGGCCTTTCCGTCCCGGAGCGACGGCCCCGCGAGCCGGTCGTCCCAATTCCAGGCGTGCCCCGGCAACGCGGCGAGCCGGTCGAACATCAAGTCGTCGCCGTGAGCGTGGACGATGACGAGACCCCGGCCCATGGCGGCCTCGAGGATCCGGCGGTCGTAGGGCTCGCCGAACCTCGCGTACTCTTCTTCCAGGTGGAACCGGTAGCTCGCCGCCTGGATCGCGTAGAAGATCCCGCCGGCTTCTTCGTCGAGGCAGAGGGCGACGAAGCGCATCAGGGTCTCGGTGATCGCCTCCAGCGCCTCGACCACCGCCCCGGGCCGCTCCCCGAGGTCCTGCTTCAATCGGTCCCCCGAGAGCTTCCGCGCCAGGGAGAGCGGGCTGAAGACCGTGGGGAGGACCGGCGCATCGGTCCGCTTGTCCATGATGACCCGGACGACCGTTTCAAGGTGCTGTCCATAGGTGCTGGCGGTGATGTCGAGGGGCTTGATCTTGCTCCAGTCCGAGCCGGCGTTGACCGCATGGCTGGCGCACGGGCGGTGCCCGTCGGGCATGACCTTGTCGGACTCGACGCACCCCCAGTCCTCCACGGCGTGGCCGGAGTTTGGCGTGACCTTGAGGAAGTCCGAGCCGTACCGCTGATGAAAGCGGAGCGTGGCCTGGGCGAGCCCTGCGGTCGAGCGGTCCACCTCGGGAAAGTGACACCAGACCGCGTAGGGGACGCGATCCACCAGCTGTCGGGTAATGGCGGACCGGAGACGTTCCTGCTTGGTCATGCCCGAGGAAAATTCATGCACTCCACGAAGATGTCCTGAAAGTCGGGATGGGCCGCGAGCGAGACGTGCTCGATGTGCCGCGCGATGCGTTCGGCGCGCTGGCGTTCCGCCTCCGAGACGAGACAGAGCTGGGCGCCGAGGGAGGCTGCGTTGCCCACGTAGCGGATCTTGGAGGCCGGTAACGGCGGGATGAGCCCGATGCGTAACGCGCTCCTGATCGAGAGGTAATTCCCGAACCCACCGGCCAGCATGAGCTCGGCGATCTGCTCACTGGGGATGCCGGCCACGTGCTGGAGCATGGCGACGCCGGACGCGATGGCGCCCTTGGCAAGCTGGACCTGACGGATGTCGTCCTGCGTCAGCGCGATCTCCGCCGATGCTCCGGCCTCCCCGGGTTTCACCAGGATAAACTGGCGCTCTTCCCCGCGCATCACGACGCGCTCACGGAGGCCGGGGGGGAAGCTCTCGCGCTGCTCCACCTGAATCAGCCCCGTGGAATCCACGATGCCCCGGTCCAGCAGGCCGGCCAGGGCGTCGATGATCCCGGAGCCGCAGATGCCGAGCGGTGGGACCTCACCGATGGTGTGGATCTCGACGTCGTCCTCGATCCGGACACGGTCGATGGCGCCGAGGGCGCCGCGCATCCCGTGCTTGATCTGGGCGCCCTCGAGCGCAGGACCGGCGGGAGCGGAGCACGCCCAGAGGTGCGCCTTCGACCCCAGCAGGACTTCCCCGTTGGTGCCGATGTCCACGGCGATGCGGCTTTCCGGGCTCTCGTAAATGCGCGTCGCAAGGGCGACTGCTACGGCGTCGGCGCTCACAAAGCCGGCGACGATCGGCAGGAGACAGACGCGGGCCTCCGGGTTCACCTTGAGGAAGAGCTCCCGGGCCGGGAGCACCAAGGGATGACGCATGACGGGGGCGTAGGGGGCTAGGCCGACGTAGGACGGGTCGATGCCCAGGAGGATGTGATGCATGCAGGTGTTGCCCACGACCACGACTTTGTAGATCCACTTGGCGAGAACGCCGGACTGCCGGACGATTTCCTCCACGTGCTGGTTCAAGAGCCCGGTGATCCGCGTCTGGAGCTTGCGAAGATTGGCGGGGTTGAACTGGGCGAAGGCGATCCGCGACATTAGGTCGCCTCCGAAGACCGCCTGAGGATTGAGGCTCGAGACCGAGGCGAGCTGTTCACCGGACTCCAGCTCGATCAGCGTCGTGACCACGCTCGTGGTGCCGATGTCCACGGCGAGGCCGAACTTCATGACCGCGGTATCGCCCTTCTCCACGGCGAGGACCTGGCGCCCGAAGGTGGTCACGGTGACCTCGCCCTGGCTCTCCCTGAGGATGGCGGGAAGATCCCGGAGGATCGCGGGGGAGAGGTCCTCGGTCGTGCGGCTGATCACGGTGAGGAGCTCTTCGAGGTCCGAGGTCTGGTGGTGCTCCTCGCGAGGCAGAGGGACCTTGACGACCTGTTTGGCGATTCCGGCGTCGATGAGGACCCGGGCGACGTCCTGCACCCGGCGGTCGGCGCCCAGAATCTGAAACGCCTGCTCGTCCAGCGGCGGGGCGACCTGCACGGCCACCGGCTCGGTGACGTGGCACTGGCAGGAGAGGCGGTATCCCTCCCGCACGAGATCGTCTCCCAGCTGGAGCTCATCCATGATGGTGGGCGGAGGGATGGAGCCTTGGACGAACTTGACCCGGCACGAGGTACAGCGCCCCCTCCCGCCGCAGGTCGCGGTGATGTCAATGCCGGCAGCCTGAGCGGCCTTGAGGATCGTGGTTCCGGGCGCCACGTGGAGCTCCCGGCTGTCGGGAAGGATCGTGAGGGGAACCGTCACGGCCGTATGATACCACGCGAGCGGGAAGCCCCCTTTCCGTGCCCTCTCCCCCGCAGGGGAGAGGGTTGGGGTGAGGGGGGTAAGCATGGAGGTGAGAGCGAGGAGCGGAGCGCTAGTACTCCGTCGGAATCTTCACGCGCCCCTGGGCGTCATACATGTAGACGGAGTCGGGCTCCTCGTCGCGGGTTTTCTTGTGGGTGCTGTCGCAGAACGGTTTATTGGCGGAGAGGCCGCAGCCGCAGATCCAGATCGTCTCTCCCCCCTTTTCGATCTTGTACGGTCCGTTGCGGTCGTGCTTAACCAGTCTGGCCATTCACGCACCCCCTTTCGCTCGTCCAGCCCATTATACATGTCACGCCCACGTGCAAGAGGTGAACGTCCTCATTGTTTCAAGAGTCCTTCGGAGGAGATCGAGTGGCTGACGATCTTGTACTCGTGCCGCGTGAACGGTTTCAAGAGGATGAACGTTTCGACCGCGGCGTGCTTGGCGTACTTCACGTTGTACTGGAGCGTCACGTGCGTGCCGCTGTCGGGCGGCACAAGATCCGTCCGCCAGCTCCAGCTCCGGAGCGAATAGGATTGGAGCGCGCCGAGCCGGGTCGTGATGAGCCGGAGGTCCGCCTTCCAGCCGGCAGGGCTCCGGGTCTGGAAGTACGCCTTGGCGAAGAAGGTCATGGCCCTGTCCGGGTCTTTGTCCTTCACGGCCTGGAGGTACCCCTCGGCCACCGCCCGGGCCTTCGCCTGCTTGTCTTCCGTCCCGCAGCCCGCACTGGTGAGGACGAGCGGTAGGAGGATTGCCCATGTCAGTTGACGCGCTGAGTGCATGGTGCCCGGCGGAGAGTCAGAGCTGGCAGCGCTGGGGATCGAGCGGGACGGCGATCCAGTCCATAGCGCGCTCCCAGAATGTCCAGCGGTGACCGAGAAAAGAACCGAGAGTCGTCCGTTGATTATGCCCCGAGTGGTGGTCTTGTCAAGGCCCCGGTCGTCCGTTTCTTGACCCTAGCGAGGGCTCCAGCTATTCTTGCCTCCTGTCTCCCCCTTCTCCGCGGAGGAATCGAATGGAACGCGTGACCCCCAAGGCCCTCAAGCGTGCGGCCGCCCTTCTCGGGTACGAGTGGGCCGACGAGGAGATTGAGCGACTTTACCCGTTGGCGGAGGGTGGCCTGGAGTCGGTTAACCGGCTGGACGTTCTCCCGCTGCGCAACATGGAGCCGGCGGTCGAGTACCGGGTCTCGAAGGGACCCGCATGAGCGAGCTCGTCTGGAAGCCGATCAGCGAACTCACCCGGCTACACCCGTGCCGTAGGGTGTGGTAGGATCACGCCGTGGATCCTTCGGGTTCGGACAACCGGCTGGCGGCTCTCGAACGGCGCCTGGCTCATCTGGAGAGCTTGCTCACGAACATGAACCAACTCTTGGAGCGCTCCCAGGCCGGCCTCGAGTCCGCCAGGGAGGGGATCAAGTCCTGGGTGACCGACTATGTCTCCCTCCGTCTCCAGCAGCTGGTGCCCGAGACGTGCGAACATCTCCCGGAGAGAGTGACGAGCGAAGGGCTGGTGCTGCCGGGGACCACGATTCGCTGTACGGACGACGTCGTGCACCGTCTCAGCCGGATCCCGATTCCCTTTGTCCGCCAGATGGTCGCTCAGAAAGTGGCCGACGCGGCGAAAGCCGAGGGCGTGGCGCTCGTGGACGTTCCCTTTTTCGAGCGCGCCGCGACGTTCTGACAGTGCAAGTTCTCGGGGGAGGATCTCCTGAGCTTCCAGCACTGGCAGAAGCACCTCATGGCAGGCCCCAAACTCTAGTCTCGCCTTGTCGGACGAGCCGGTCCTTCTCCCCGTTGAAGACTCGCTCGACCTTCACGCCTTCGCGCCCCGGGACATTCCCGCCGTGGTGGACGAATATCTCCGGGCGGCCCACCAGCGGCGGTTTCGTGAGGTGAGGCTGGTCCACGGGCGTGGGTGGGGCGTGCAACGAGCGGTCGTCCAGTCGCTGCTGACCGCTCACCCTCTCGTGGAGCGCTTCTTCGACGCTCCCCCAGAGCGGGGTGGTTGGGGGGCGACGGTCGTCGTCTTCAAAGACTGATCATCCCCTAGGGCTGGGGTTTCCCCTTCTGGCGCTCGACCAGGTGTCTCCAGAGAAAGTCTGCGTCGAGCGGCGTGAGGTCGAACCGCTGGCTGGCCTCGTCCACGAGCCTGGTCCGGTCCGCCGTCGGGTTGTCGCGGAGCTGTTCGTCGATCCATTTAATCGCCTGCTTGATGGGAGCCTCGCCGACCGTCATGCGTTCACCTCCTTCAGAGGATCTCGAGCGCCTTGATCCGCCGGCGGGCCGCCGCGATCGCGACAGCCACGATCACGGCCGATAGGACCGCCGCTCCGCCCAGTTCGGGGAGGAGGGTCTCGCCGCGGAAAAAGGCTGAAGCCGCCCGGTGGCCGAGCCAGCTCACCGTCGCCACGTACGCGAGAGAGAGGATGATGGTGGCAAGCCCCCCGGTGTTGGTGGCCAGAGTCTCCGCGTTGGGCTCCCTGAAATTTGGCCAGATGACTCCCGCTCCCAGCGAGACGGTTACGGTCGTCAGGATCAGGAGTCCCAGGAGGAGCCCGAAGAGCCCCAGCAGAGCGGGAAAGGTTGCGAGCCGCCACGCTCCCGCGGCCGCAATCGGGCCCACCATGAGCACCAGGAGGGCGGAGTACCCCAGCAGCCGACCGAGGAAAAGGCTGAAGATGGATAGAGGGCTTGCGAAAAGAATCCACGCACCGCGACCTTCGAGCGACAGGGCCGGGAAGACGAATCGGAGTCCGAATGCCGTGAGAAAGTAGCCGATCGCCATCAGGTCTAGAGAGAAGAGGCGCGCGACCGCCTCCGGCTTTTCCAGGACCTCGCTCAGCGGCGCCACGAAGAGGATCGCCGTATAGAGCGCCAGCAGAAACAGGATGAAGGCGGCGCTTCCCAGCTCGTGCGGGCTTCGGACGATGCTGAGGAGATCACGCTCGGCCACCGCGCCGATGGGCCCCCTGAGAAAGCGTGGAAATGACGCGTCGCGGGCGATAGGACGGCCAGTTGCGCGGCTCGCGACTCCGAACCGCTCGGCGACGACGGGAATGGTGGCGGCGAAGAGTCGCCGCCCGACCACTCCCGCGAGAACCAGCGCACCGAGGGGCAGGAGGAAGGTTGAGACCAGTGGCGCTGTCAAACCGGTTCTCGGCCCGGTGACCCCCGTAAACAGGGAAACGGCCAGAGGGTGGCTGGGCCAGAGCCAGAATCGTTTTTCGATGAACTTGAGCGAACCGGGTTTGCCGTTAGGGATGCCCGGTTGAAAGATAAGGTAGAAGTCGCCCGTTGCGGGAACGATATGACGGCCGATGAGGAAGGCGAGGCCGCCGACCAGAATCAGGGTGGTGACCAGGATGCTCGTGCGGATCTCATAGCGCTTGAATGCGGCACCCGCGAGCATCGTCAGGAGGGCTCCGAGGCCCCCGGCCAGCGTCATGAAGAGGATGAGGATGACAACCGCCCGGACGTAGAAGATCGCATGGCGCCCGTACGTTACGCCGAGGGCTAGAAAGGCCGGGACAGCCAAGAGGACGAATGCCCAGCAGATGACGAAAAAGGTCTCGGCAGTCCTCAGCCAGAATAGGTGGGAGAGCCGCAGCGGGCTAGACAGGAGAAACGCGGTGTCGGAGGAGCGATAAAACGTCCAGAGGCCCGTGACGACGTAGCTGATGACCGCAATGATGAGCACGAGGATCAGGAAGCTCTCGAGGATGTAGAGAGTCAGCCCGTCGCTCGCTGGCCCGATGCGTAACACCTCGACAAGGGCGTGACGGAACATCACGTACTCGCCAAGCATGACGACCCCGAACAGGAGTGCGAAGAGGGCCATCACGACCGACTTGGTCCCTTCGCGATCGCGGATGATCTTGCCGATCGAGCGGACGCGACGCAGGAGCAGCGTCAAGACGACCGTCATCGGACGTGTGCGCTGGTGAAGTGCAGGTAAAGCGCTTCGAGGGAGGCGTCCGGAAGGCCGGCCCGGTGCCGCAGGGTCGGAAGGTCTCCCTCCCCGATCAGGCGACCGTCCTTCAGGAGGCCCACCCGGTGGCACACCTGCTCGGCGAAGGGCAGGGTATGGGTGCAGATCAAAGCGCCGCCGCCCTGCTCGGCGAATGCCTTGAGGAGGTCGCGCGTCTTGATCGCACTCTCCGGGTCTAGCCCGACGATAGGCTCGTCCACGATCAAGAGGCGTGGAGTGTGGAGGAGGCTCGCCAGGATGGCCAGCTTCTGCCGATTCCCTCGGGAGTAATTCTCCACATAGCCATCTACCACGCCCCGAAGGGTGTAGAGGTCCAGGAGCTCGTCGATCCTGCGGGTCCGCTCGGAGGCTTGGACTCCGTAGAGTTCCCCCACCAGATGAAGAAACTCGCGGCCGGTCATGCGCTCATAGATGAACGGCTCGTCGGGCATGTACCCCAGGAGCCGCTTTGCCACCGCGGGCTGCGCGCCGAGGTCGATCCCGTCGATCAGGATCCGGCCCCTTGTGGGGCGATAGAGGCCGGTGATCATTTTCACCGCGGTCGTTTTCCCGGCGCCGTTCGGGCCGATGAGGCCGTAGATCTCCTTCGGGGCAATTTCCAGCGAGAGGTCTTGGACGGCCACGTGGCTGCCGAAATGCTTTGACAGGCGTTCGAGGCGGAGGAGCGGTTGGCCGTCCAGAGAAGACCTCGCCTAGAGGTCCCGGACGAGGCGCCGGGCCCGGTTGATGCGACGTTCGTAGAGATTGAAGGAGTTCACGAGTTCCGGCTTCCGCCCGCGACCCCGGGAGAGCGTGAAGAGACTGAAGGTGATGTCGTGGGACAGCGGGAAGTCTCGGTAGAGCTGGCCCACCACCTTCTGGGGGTTTTCAGTGTGAGTGATCTGGAAGGTGTTGGTGGTCTTGAGGGGCGGGAGCCGCTCGCCATGCTTGGTCCGCACCCACTTCATCGTCCCTCCCAGCATGTACGACAGGAACAGACAGTCCACCAGCATGGATTCGGTCCAGGGGATGCTCTTCTGATAGCCGGCCACGAAGCGGGCTCCGGTCTTCTTCAGGAAATTCAGCGCGGTGTCCGGGGTCAGGAAGTCGCAGGCCCCGAACACATAGCCGATGCTCTGGCTCGGCCGGCAGTACTCGGTGAGCGTTTCGAGCCGGATGGCCTGGTCACCGAGCCCCAGGAGCTTCCGGCGCTGGCCGTGTGAGGCGATGTAGCAGTACCGGAAGGACTTCCGCTTGCGGACAACCTCGCCGAGGAGCAGCCCGAGATCGTAGGCTGTATGAAAGCGCCGGTAGACCAAGTGGATGCGCGCGCCTTCCCAGGCCAGGGACTGGCGGATTGCCTTGAGGTAGGGGAGGACCGATGGCTCCTCTTCGAGGAGCCGCCCCCGCGGGTTCCACATGCTCTCGAGGACGATCAGGCCCGCCATCGCCGCGACCTCGGGGTGGATTTTACCACGCCGGCGGCCGGCCGAGGATTGGTTGGGGGGGAATGAGCCAATTGGCTCTTTACAATTGTCAAAAAACGTCGAAAATGGCTCTGAGGAGGCAGCATGGAGATCTCGCTGGACCGCTCGTCGCGCGTCCCCCTAGCCCGGCAGATCCGGTCGCATTTTGAGCGGCTGATCCGGCAGGGGGTTCTCGGGCCGGACGTGAAGCTCCCGGCGACCCGGGACTTGGCCCGGCGTCTGGGCGTGAACCGAGCGACCGTGGCGACGGCCTACGAGGAACTCGTCTCGGAGGGGCTAGCCCGGGCGCATGTCGGCCAGGGGACTTTCGTTGCGTCTGTTAAAGCTAAATCTCAGGTCGCAGAGGATAACATTCCGTCCGGCCTAGACTGGGCCGGGCTGTTTTCAAAGGGGTCCCACCTCGCCGCACTGGAGGCCCGCCGCCGTGATCTGTCGGGTCAAGTGACACGGGCGGGCGCCGGGGTCATTTCCTTTGCCGGGGGGATGCCCGACAGCGGCCTCTTCCCGACCGAAGCATTTCGACAGGTCTTGAATCGGGTGATCCGGGCCGAGGGTCAACAGTTGCTCCAGTACTATCCGGTCGGCGGGTATCCGCCGCTCAGGCAGTTTGTCTCCCGCTACCTTCTCCGCTTCGGGGTGGAGGCCCGGCCAGAAGAGATCCTTATCGTGAATGGCTCGCAGCAGGGACTTGACCTGATTGCGCGGGTCCTCCTCGACCCTGGCGACTTTGTCGCCATCGAGGAGCCGAGCTATCCGCGCGCAATCCAGGTGTTCCGCTCGTTCGGTGCGCAGCTCTTGCCGATCGGACTTGGGGACGATGGGCTCCGCCTGGACCTCGTCGAGCGGGTGTTGGGGCGGCATGCGACAAAACTTTTGTACTGTCAGCCAAGTGCCCACAATCCGACGGGCCTCACGATGAGCCCGGGCGCCCGTCTCGGGCTTCTCGGGCTGGCCGCTCGCCATCGGGTCCCCGTGATCGAAGATGGGTTTGACGGCAGCCTCTACTTTGATGACCGGCCGCCAGCCCCCTTGAAGGCGTCGGACGCGTCCGGGACCGTCATCTATATCGGAACGTTCTCCAAGATTCTCTTCCCGGGATTGCGCCTGGGCTGGCTCGTCGCGCCGCCCCCGATCCT
>JACQCL010000122.1 GCA_016201645.1 Candidatus Rokuibacteriota bacterium | reverse complement strand
TTACCTCGGCGAGCGGCAGCGCCCGGAGGAAGACCATTCCCTGCTCCCGGCGGAGGAACGGCGTGTACCCGAAGGGCTTGAAGCGCGCCTCGAGCAGCTGGAGGGCGCGGGGCGGAGACACGAGCAGGTCCCCGCCGAACGCCACCGTCAGCCCGCGGAGCTGGCGTTCCCGGATGACGAGGATGTCCTCCACGTTTCTCCGGAGCAGGTTCTCGAGCACCAGCAGATCTTCCGGGGGTGTGGCGGAGACGATCAACGGCGAGCGAGGCCGAAACGGCCAGAAACGCATGGGCAGAGCTTACCACACCGCCAGTCGCCTCACCACGGTCCGGGCGGCGGTGAGACCGCCTTCGAGGTAAATCACCCCCAGGATCGCCTCGAGCGCGGTGGCGAGGACCGACCGCTTCGCCCGCCCTCCGGTCAGCTCTTCACCCCGGCCGAGGCGGAGCAGCGGCCCCAGCTCGAGGCCTTCGGCCCAGCGTGCCAGGTTCTCCCCGGCCACCACCGATGCCCGCCGAGGGGTGAGGACGCCCACCGTCTCGTCGCGCCCCGTTTCCCAGAGGTGCTCGGCCACGATGAGGGAAAGCGCCGCGTCTCCGAGGAAGGCCAGGCTTTCGTTGTCGTGCTCAGGCGGAAACTCGTTCGCGTACGAAACGTGGGTCAGTGCCTGAAGCAGAAGGCTCTTATCGTGAAACCGATACCCGAGTCGATCCTCCAAGATGCCGATCGGATCAGCCGGGACGGACACCTACTCCCTGAAGCGGCGAAAGGCGAGCGTCGCGTTGGTCCCCCCGAACCCGAAGGCATTGGAGAGGGCAACCTCGACTTCCTGCTTCCGGGCCTGATTGGGGACGTAATCCAAGTCGCACTCCGGATCGGGCGTCTCGTAGTTGATCGTGGGCGGGAGCACGCCGTGGTAGATGGCCAGGATGGTCGCGATGGCTTCCACTCCTCCCGCGGCGCCGAGCAGGTGGCCGACCATTGACTTGGTGGAAGACACGGCAAGCTTCATGGCGTGAGCGCCGAAGACCCGCTTGATCGCCATCGTCTCGAACTTATCGTTGTAGGGCGTGGAGGTGCCGTGGGCGTTGATGTAGCCGACCTCCGCCGGGGCGACGCCCGCGTCGCGGAGCGCTTCGGCCATGCAGCGGGCGGCGCCATCGCCCTCGGGATCAGGCGCCGTCATGTGGTGGGCGTCGGAGGTCATGCCGTAGCCGACGATCTCCGCGTAGATCCGGGCGTCGCGCTTGATCGCGTGCTCCAGGGACTCGAGGATCAGGAGACCGCCGCCCTCGCTACAGACGAAGCCGTCCCGGTCGGCATCGAACGGCCGGGAGGCCCTCAGCGGCTCCTCATTCCGGGTGGACATCGCCTTCATCTGGCAGAAGCCGGCGAAGGTCAGCTCGGTGACGATCGCCTCCGCCCCGCCCGCGATCATCACATCGGCGTCGTTCCGCTGGATGATCTCGAAAGCGTCGCCGATGGCGTGGTTCCCGGTGGCGCAGGCCGTCACCACGGCGGAGTTGGGCCCCTTCGCGCCGTAGCGCATCGAGATCAGGCCCGAGGCCATGTT
This sequence comes from Candidatus Rokuibacteriota bacterium, assembly GCA_016201645.1. Classification (GTDB taxonomy): domain Bacteria; phylum Methylomirabilota; class Methylomirabilia; order Rokubacteriales; family CSP1-6; genus JACQCL01. Next base: position 493 of record JACQCL010000122.1, on the reverse strand, counting down.
GATGATCAGCATCGGGATGAAGAAGGGCGAGACCCGGTCGGGACCCTGCTCAAGGAGATCCTTGTGCGAGTCCAGGAGCGTGGTGATCCCGCCGATTCCCGAGCCGACGAGCACCCCGAACCGGGTACGATCCACTTTCTCCACGTTCAGGGCAGCGTCTTCCACCGCCATGGCAGCGCAGGCGATGGCGTACTTGAGGTACGGATCAAGCCGGCGGACATCTTTCTTGTCCAGCCACTTGAGCGGATCGAAGTTTTTGATCTCCCCGGCGATCCGTGTGGGCAGGTTCTTGGGATCGAACTTCGTGATGGGCCCGATCCCGGACTTCCCCTGCAGGAGAGCCGCCCAGTACTCCTCCGTGGAGTTGCCCACGGGAGTCAGGGCCCCGAGCCCGGTGACAACGACGCGCCGATTGTTCAACAAGATCCCCTCATTGCGCCTAGGTGTTGTCTTTGATGTATTGAATGGCGTCCCCCACCGTGACGATCTTCTC
>JACQCL010000121.1 GCA_016201645.1 Candidatus Rokuibacteriota bacterium | reverse complement strand
GTGATGCCGGTGCTGCAGCCCTACATGGGCGGGGTGAGGGGCGGCCATCACGCCGCCGACTTTGAGATCGCCGATCCGGCCTTCGCCTATGTGGCGCCCGCCAAGGCGCTCGCCCTCTCCGCGGTGGACCTCCTCTGGGACGGCGCCGCGCTCGCCCGGGACATCCTCCGATCCTCGAAGCCGCGGATGACGAAGGGGGAGTACCTGAAATTCCAGCGCGCTCTTCAGCGGCGCGAACTCTTTGACGGCGCCGCGGTCGAGTCAAAAACTCTCTAGCGTGCAATGTACGGCAAGGGCCCGGTGGAGTTTCCGAAGCGGATCGTCTGCCTGACGGCTGAGACGGTGGAGAGCGTGTACGCGCTGGGAGCAGGGGACCGGGTGGTTGGCGTCCCCGGGACTGCGGTGCGCCCGCCTGAGGCCCGGGAGAAGCCGCGAGTCGGCGCCTTCACCACCTTCAGGCTCGACAAGATCCTCGCCCTCACCCCCGATCTGGTCCTCGCCTTCTCTGATCTCCAGAAAGACATTGTGAGGGAGTTGGTCGGCGCCGGCGTCACGGTCTTCGCCCTGAACCAGCGCTCGTTTGACGACATCCTGAGAACGATCCTGATGATCGGCGGGCTCATCGGGAAGGAAACCGAGGCCCGGGCTCTCGTTCAGGACATGCGGGACGAGGTGAGGCAGGTCCGCGAGTTCTCCAGCGTCTGGCCTGATCGGCCCCGGGTGTACTTCGAAGAGTGGGATGCCCCGCTGATTGCTGGTATTCGTTGGGTCTCAGAGCTGATCGAGATGGCGGGGGGGACCGACATTTTCCCTGAGCTCCGCGAAAAAGCTCTGGCCCCGGAGCGCGTGGTGGACCCGGCCGAGGTCGTCAGGCGGGATCCCCAGATCATTGTCGCCTCCTGGTGCGGGAAGAAACTCGATCCCGAGCGGATCCGCGCGCGTCCCGGCTGGGACCGGGTCTCCGCCGTGAAGGAGAACCGGATTTACGAGTTGGACGGGACGGATATCCTGTCTCCCGGCCCCTCCGTGATGGCGGGACTTCGCCAGCTCCACGAAATGATCCAGGAGTACATCCAGGCCCGGTAGTCTGCTTCAAGGGCCGTCTTTGTCAGCGTAGCCTAACCTCCTGTCCTATTGCTTAAAAACGATGATCAGGCTGATGCGTCATTTTGCCCGAAATCATTGGCTAAAAAGTGAGGGAACGCGAGGGGGGCATGGTAAGATGAATTCCCTTTTGACGCCCCTCATGGAGCCGAGGTCAGTGACAGGAGAAATTGCCCGTCCAGAGCGCTTTTTTGAAGATCGATTCGGCCTGACCTCATCCCGCCTCGAGCGACTCCTGGGCTCGGCCCTCGTGGGCCGGGTGGAAGATGCTGACCTCTTCCTCGAGTACCGCATCAATGAAGAACTCGTCCTCGAAGAGGGCGCCGTCAAGAAAGCCTCCCGCCACGTGAGCCAGGGCGCCGGGGTCCGGGCCCAGTCCGGTGAGCGGACGGGCTACGCCCATACAGACGAGGTCACGCTCTCGAGCCTCGAGGAGGCCGCGCGGCAGGCCCGCGCCATCGCCGACCGCGCCAGCACTGCTGCGATCGTCCCCGTCAAGACCGATCGTCGCCCTCACGACCTCTACTCGATTCCCCTCTCCCCCGTTGCGGCGGACCTTTCCAAAAAGACCGAGCTCCTGCATCGCGTTGATGCCGCGGCCCGGGCCGCCGACTCACGAGTCTGCCAGGTCATCGCGTCAATCTTGAGCGAGGAACAGGTCATCCTGATCGCGACCGCGTCGGGCTGGAGCGTGGGGGATGTGCGGCCGCTGACCCGCCTCAACATCACGGTGATCGCGGAGACCGAGGGCCGGCGCGAGATCGGGACCTACGGCGGCGGGGGACGCGTGCCGTTCGACTTCTTCCTGGAGGAGGAGCGATGGAAGCGCTTCACGGCTATGGCTACCAACCAGGCGCTCCTCAAGCTGCGCGCGATTGACGCCCCCGCGGGGACGCTGACGGTCGTCCTGGGGCCGGGCTGGCCGGGGATCCTGCTCCACGAGGCGGTCGGTCACGGCCTGGAAGGGGACTTTAACCGGAAAAAAGTGTCGGCGTTCTCGGGACGGATCGGGGAGCGCGTCGCCTCGCCGCTCGTCACGGTCGTGGATGACGGGACCCTGCCCAACCGCCGCGGCTCGCTCAACGTGGATGACGAGGGGACTCCCACCGGCCGCAACGTCCTCATCGAGAAGGGCGTGCTTCGCGGCTACATGCAGGATCGCCTGAACGCCCGCCTCATGGGCATGGCGCCGACGGGAAACGGCAGGCGCGAATCCTTCGCCTATCCGCCGATGCCCCGGATGACGAATACCTTCATGCTCGCCGGCCAGGATGATCCCGAGGAGATCATCCGGTCCGTGCCGTACGGGCTCTATGCGGTGGCCTTCGGCGGCGGCCAGGTGGACATCACCAACGGGAAGTTCGTCTTCTCGGCGAGCGAGGCGTACCTGATCGAGGACGGGAAGCTCACGGCGCCGGTCAAGGGGGCCACGCTGGTCGGCAACGGTCCCGAGGTGTTGAAGCGCGTCTCCCGGGTCGGCCACGACCTGAGGCTGGACGAGGGGGTTGGGACCTGCGGCAAGGACGGCCAGTCGATTCCCGTCGGGGTCGGGCTTCCCACCATCCGCGTGGACGGGATCACCGTGGGGGGCACCCAGGTATGATCGCCGATGCGTGACCTCCTGAGCGGGCTTCTCCAGCGGGCGCGAGAGCGCGGCGCCTCCCAGGCCGATGCGTACCTCGCGGACGAGCAACACTCGTCGGTCCAAGTCCGCCTCAGGAAGGTCGAGACCGTCACCCATGCGCGGGAGCAGCGGTTGGCGCTGCGCGTGTTCGTGGGGAAGGCGTCCGCCTCAGTCTCGACCTCCGACCTCTCGCACCAGTCGGTTGATGGGTTGGTGGATGAAGCGGTGGCGCTCGCGCGCCTCACAGCCCCCGATCCGGTGGCAGGGTTGCCGGATCCGGGAGAATTTGCCTCGACGATCCCGGACCTCGACCTGGAAGATTCCGACGGCCATCGGCTCACGCCCGAGGAGAAGATCGCGATTGCCCAGCGCGCCGAGGCCGCGGCGCTCGACGCCGACCCCCGCGTCACCAATTCAGAGGGCGCCGAGTTCTTCGAGCGCCACGCCCACTATGCCTACGCCACCTCCGAGGGCTTCTTCGCCGCTTACCCGACCTCCGGCTTCAGTCTCACGGTCTCCCCGGTGGCATCGTCGAACGGCGAGATGCAGCGCGACTCCTGGTACACGACCGCTCGCAAGCGGCAGAGGCTGGATCCTCCCGAGGAGGTAGGGCGAATCGCTGCCCGGCGCGCCCTCCGTCGCCTCGGCGCGAGAACGGTCAAAACGGCTGAAGTGCCCGTCATCTTCGATCCTGAGACCGCCGCCAGTTTGCTGCGCTCGCTCGCCGGCGCCGCCTCAGGCCCGGGACTCTACCGGGGCACTTCCTTTCTTCTCAAGCGGCTGGGCACCCGCATCGCCTCCCCCGCGGTGACGGTGGTGGACGACGGGACGATCCCCGGGGCCGTCGGCTCGCGTCCGTTCGATGGCGAAGGGCTTGTCATTAGGAAGACCGTGGTGGTCAACGGCGGGACCCTCGATTCGTACCTTTTGGACACGTACAGCGGCAGGAAGCTCGGTCTGCCCTCCACTCACCATGCGTCGCGCGACGGGAGTGGCGTGAGCGTCTCCACGACGAACCTCTATCTGGCGGCTGGAGAGACGCCTCCCGCGGACCTCATCGGCTCGGTGAAGAGCGGGCTCTACGTGACCGAGCTGATCGGGTTCGGCGTGAATATGGTCACCGGCGACTATTCGCGCGGGGCGGTGGGGCTGTGGATCGAAAACGGCGAGCTGTCCTATCCCGTGGAGGAGGTCACCGTCGCGGGGAACCTCCTCACGATGTTCCAGGCCGTTGACGGCATCGGCAACGACCTGGTGATGCGCGACCGCACCTCGGCGCCGACTGTGCGAATTTCTCGCATGGTGGTAGCCGGCGAATAAACCAACGGAGACACACGGGAAATGATCATTGATAGCCACTGTCACCTCCACGAACCGGTCTTCACGGATGTTCGCGGGACGCTGACGCGGGCCATCGACCACGATGTCTGGGGGATCATCTCGGTGGGCTGCGACCCCCTGACGAACCTCAAGACGCTGGACACGGCTCGCCAGCACGGCAAGGCGATCTGGCCGGCCCTGGGCTGCCACCCCGAGTGGACGAGCCTGGCCGACTGGGACGTGGAGCAAGTGGAGCAGCAGGTTGCCGAGAACCACTCACGGATCGTCGCGCTGGGGGAGGTGGGGCTCCCCTGGTACTGCCTCGAGGCCGCCTCTGATGCCGTCGGGCTCAAGCTTCGCGGGCGCGAGCGGTTGAGGCGTCTCCTCGCCCTCGCCGTCCGCTACGACTTGCCCGTTGTCCTCCACGCCCCTCACGGGGCTGCCGTGGAAGCCTTGAATCTTCTCCGCGGGGTTGGCATCGAGAGAGCGGTCTTCCACTGGCACAAGGCGCCGGCTGAGGTGACCCGTCAGATCGTGGAGGCGGGGTATTTCGTTTCCGTCACTCCCGAAGTGGTTTACCGCCAACGCGACAGCGAGATGGTCGAGACGATCCCGTTGGAGTCGCTGTTAGTGGAGACGGATAGCCCGTGGCCGTATAAGGGCGAGTTCGACGGGCTCCCCACTGAGCCATGGATGGCCTCCCGGGTGGTCGAAGAGGTCGCCAAGTTGAAGCGTCTCCCGGTGGAAGAAGTGATCTACCGCATCTCGACGAATACCTGCCGCCTCTTCGACCTCCCTTACGCGTGAACCGTGAGGAGGCCCACCGGGTTCAGGTAGGCGATCAGAAGCTGGCGCTCGTCCTTCATTTGCCTCCTCGCATCCCCGCGCCGTGCGTGGTTGCCTGCCACGGCCTCGGCGCCTCAAAGGACAGCGAGAAGTATTTGCTCCTCGGGCGGGAATTTCCGACGGCCGGTCTGGCGCTTTGCCGCTTCGACTTCCGGGGCTCGGGCGAGAGCGATGGCTCCTACGCCCTCAGCACGGTCGCGACTCGGATCGCCGACCTCGAAGCGGTCCTGGATTTCCTCGCTGGGCATCGGGCTCTCACCGGTCGCGTCGGCCTCCTCGGCTCGAGCATGGGCGGGTTCATCGTGCTCCATGTCGCCGGGCGCCGCCATCCGCCGATGCCGGTCGTCACGTGGAACGCTCCCGCGACGCTTCGAGGCCTCCGCAGCTCCACGTCGGAGGACGTGGCGGGGCTGGGCCGCGCCTTCTTTGACGAGCTGGAGAAGGGCTCACTCGCCGACACTCCACCGGGCGTGGCCTACTCTCTTACGATCCAGGCTGAGCGGGACGAGGTTGTCTCCCCGAGCCACGGCCAGATCCTCTTCGACCGGGCCGCCGATCCCAAGGAACTTCACATCCTGAAGGGAGCAGATCACCGCCTGAGCGACATGGCGCATCGGATGGAGGCAGTCGCTTTGAGCCTCAGCTGGCTCGCGCGCTATCTCTCGTGACCCCTCAGGAGAAGATCGCCCAGTTCAAGGAGGTCGCTGACCTGATGCCTGACGATCCTGTCGTTCGCCTGGGACTGGCCACCGCGTACCTCGAGGCCGATCAGGCGGAGGACGCGGTCCGCGAGTTCAAGGAAACGATCCGGTTGAAGCCCGATTACACCGCCGCCCACCGCGGGCTCGGTCGCGCCCTTGAGAAGGCCGGGCGGCCCGAGGAAGCCAAGGCCGCGTACCGGAGCGGAATCGAGGTGGGCCGCGTCACCGGTGACCTTCAGACCGTCAAGGAGATGGAGGTCTTCCTCCGCCGCCTCGAAAAACTGTAAGGCGAGGATCCTCGCTCAAGTCGCAGATTTTCTAAGCTAGGAGAGAAGCAATAACGAAGGGTCAAAAACAAATGTTCTGTTGGGCTACGGTGATTTGCCTCTGTATCCGCCGCTATTGATTTTCGACCATCTCGAAGAGTCTACGGCCAGCAGCGAAAGCTGGATGATCGAGCGGAAAGTAGCCACGCTTAGCAGCTAGGCCAAGTGACACGTCCGGCCGATCTTGGGCGGCGATGAATGCGTGGACCCGCGTTTTCCACT
>JACQCL010000120.1 GCA_016201645.1 Candidatus Rokuibacteriota bacterium | reverse complement strand
CCGCGGTGGGTCCCTACTTCCTCCCCAGGGCCTTGGCGAGACCGCCCGGGTGGATCAAGAACATGGCAAAGAAGAAGCCGAAGAAGAGGAGGCTCGCCACCAGCATGACCTCGCGGAGAACGCTCCCGCGGTACTCCTTCGGCACGAACTTCCGGTTGACGATGATGGTCAAGATGGCGGACAGGGCCATGGTGAAATTGGCGATATTCGCGCTGACGGCGAAGATCACCAGCGGCAGCGTGATGTTCACGAAGAGCACGCCCCAGATGAAGAAGATGATCAGCAGGGGGTAGTAAATGCGCCGGATGTCCTCCCTGGCCCAGGTCCGCACCCAATCCAGGCTCCACCAGAGCATGTCGCTGGACTGCCGTACCACCAGGTCCACGTTGCTGATGGCGGTGGAGTAGAGGATCCAGAACCCGAAGAAGAGGGCCAGGAACCAGCCGAAGTTGCCCAGGGACTGCACGAGGCCACTGGCTGGGGAGGCGGCGATGCCCCACGAGGGGAGATCCTGACCGCGGGGGAGGCTCGACACGTATAGTATGCCGGGCAGGAACATCCCCATCATCGCTCCGCCGAAGAAGATCCACCACTGATCGATGTTGAGGAGCCTCCACCACCCCTTCCAACTGTCGAGGTTCTCGGCGGTAAGGCGTGGGACCCTGCCTGCCGGGGATACTTTCACCACCTTGCCCCCGACGGCGGCGGGGATGTAACCCACCAGGGAGCCCATCCCGTAGCCCTTGTCACGGTACCAGTTGCTGATGGCGTTGTTGCCGAACCCGCCGTAGGCCGAGTAACCCACCAGGGCACCCAGTAGTAGAATGTCAACACCAGTCGGAACCGACCCGAAACTGACGAACCCCTTGATCCCCTCCCACCACACCGAGGCCGGGACGATGTAGAGGTCCAGAAGGAGGAGCCCCCCCAGGACGACGAACATCATGATCCAGTTCGCCCACTCCAGGGTCCGTTCAATGGTCCGGCCGAAGAACATCACGACCACGCAGGAGGCGAAAACGATCAAGCCCCAGACCACCACCGTGGGTCGGTCGGCGGCACCCGGGATCTTGCCCAGTTGCAAGGCTGCCACGGCCGTGGCGGCCCCCAGGGCCCACCCGGGCAGGGCCCGCTCGAGGAAGCCAGCAATGGTGAAGAGCCAGCCCCAGAAGACCTTCCCCGGGGCCAGTCGCATGAAGCCAAGCGTGATCGGCTCCCCTGTGTAGAGGGTATACCGGCACATCTCCAGGTTCAGGAACGTCTGCAGAACCGAGGAGACCGTGGTGATCCAGAGGAGCGCCAGCCCCCACTTGACGAAGAGCGAGGGCCCCACAAGCCACTCCCCACCTCCGATGGTCCCCCCCAGGGCAATGACGGCGGGCCCCAGAATGGCGAAGAGGGGCCCGATACCCTTGATCTCAGGGGGCTTAGGAAAGTCGGCAACCTCAAAGGCCGGTCCGCGTCCGCCAGGTCGTGTTTCCGCCGCCATGGCTTCCCCTCCCTGTTCGCTTGTGCGCTACCCCTCAGACACCGCCACTGTCAGGGTCATCCCCTCAACAAGGTTCCCAGGTTCAGCCGGTCCCTGGTTATCACGAGGCATGGGGTTCGTCAAGATGGACCGGAGACCGGCGCCCCCTCGACGAAAAGGGAAAGTCAGGGAACTCTCAGGCTCGCGGGGCCGAGCGTAAGGCCGACCCGCTCGCCCTCGCGCTTGACGGCCAACCGGAGCGGCTGGTCGAGCGTGGTGTCCACGAGCGCCTCCCTCACAGCCTGGCGGGAGAGGACGGGACGCCCGTTGATTTCCACGATCAGGTCACCGATCTTGAGGCCGCCCTGCTCCGCCCGACTCCCCTTGAGCACGATGGCAACCGTCGGGGGGCTCGCCAGGCCGGCGCCGACCCCGGCGTCGGCGGGCGCCTCCCGCATCTGGAAACCGAATTCGGCGGCAACGCGCGCGGCCACGACCTCAGGCGGCATGCTCGCCACTCGGATCCGAAGACGACGCCGCCCTTCGTCCCCCCGGAGCACAGTGAGCAACGCCTCTTGGCCCGCCGGCGTTCCGCCCACGAGCCGCTGGAGGGAGCGGCTGTCCACGACCGGCGCATCCTTGAAGGTCACGACGAGATCGCCGGTCCTGAGACCGGTTCGGGCCGCGGGGGTGTCCGGCAGTACCTCGACGATCAGCGCTCCGTACCCCTCCCGGATTCCGTGCCTGAGTGAGATCTCCTCCATCTCCTGCTCCGAGAGATCGCGGATCCTGACGCCCATCCACCCCCATCCCGCCGCCTCTGTCTCGACGGGAAGGAGCAGGATGGCAAGGAGCGCGAGCCAGCCCGCGCGCATTAGCTGACCTGGCGCAGCATGTCGTCCAGCGCGCCGGCCAACCGCTCGAGCCGGCGGCGGAGGTCGAGCGTCTCCAGCAGCTCCTGCCTCAGCCCCGGGTCCGGGATGACGGCCGATGCAATCTGATCCGCCACTACACCCGGACCCCTGGCCGAGCGCAGAGCCTCTTCAACCTGGGGAGAGAGTTGGCCTTGAGCCTTCAACAGCTCGATGCACGCCGCGGTCACCCGCTGGGTCTCCCGCGAGAGCGGCTCGTGTCCCTCGGGGATCTCGTCCTCGAGGACGCTCGCACGCACCACTCGGTAGAGGGTGTCGGTCGGCAGCTCGGCATGGATCCGAATCCGGCAATCGCCGCGCAGCAGGATGTTGAAGCGACCCGTGGCCAGCCGGTCGCACTGGATGATCTCGCCGGCCCCGGCGACCCCGTACACCGCGGGCTTGCCGTCGTACGTCGCCTCATAGCCGGGCTTGAGCCCCACCACGGCCAGGCGCCGGTCGCGGGCCAGGGAGTCCGAGACCATCGCGCGGTAACGCGTCTCGAAGATATGCAGAGGCAGGAGCGTGTGAGGGAAGAACGTGAGCCCGGGGAGCGGGAAGATCGGGAGGACGACCACTTTAACGAATGCTCGGAAGCTTCAAAACAGAAAGCGTGCTGACCCGGTCGGCGACGGCCGCCGCCAGCTTGCGGAAGGCCGCGGCCTGTGCCGAATCCGGATTCCGCAGGAGAATCGGCTGCCCTTCGTCGCCGCCCTTCCGGGTTTCCGGGTCGAGAGGGATCTGCGCCAGGACCGGCACCCCCATCTCCTCGCCGATCTTCTTGCCTCCCCCTTCGCCGAAAATCGGAGTCTCCGCTCCGCAGTGGGGGCAGGCGAAGATGCTCATGTTCTCCACCACCCCCAGGATCGGGACGTTCAGCTTCCTGAACATGGCGAGCGCCTTCCGCACATCCAAGAGCGCCACGTCCTGCGGGGTCGTCACCATCACGACCCCCGAGAGCGGGATGACCTGCGAGAGCGAGAGCTGAGCGTCGCCGGTGCCGGGCGGCATGTCGAAGACCAGGTAGTCGAGCTCGCCCCAGAGCACGTCTCTCAGAAACTGCTGGACGGCCGAGTGGATCATGGGGCCCCGCCAGACGATGGCCTCACCCGGCGCGACGAAGAAGCCGATGGAGATGAGCTTGATCCCGTAGCTCTCCACGGGGATGATGCGGTTTTCAAACATCCCGGGCTTGCCGCGCGCCCCCATCATGAGCGGGATGTCCGGGCCATAGACGTCCACATCCACGAGGCCCACCGTGGCTCCGGCCTCGTGGAGCGCCAGGGCGAGATTGACGGCGACGGTGGACTTCCCCACGCCGCCCTTCCCGGACGAGACCGCGATCGTGTGCTTCACGTCGGGAATGAGATCCTGTCGGGGCGGTTCGGCGCCGGAACCGGGACGGCTCGACGCCTGGGCCGGGGATCCCATCGCCACCTTGACTTCCGACACCCCGGGCAGCCGCGAGACCACCTTGCGCGCCTGGCTGTGGATCTCGGCCTTTGCGAGCGCGGGCTGGTTCGTGAAGGCAAGCGTGAACGAGACCTGCCCGCCCTGAATTGCCATGTCCTTGACCAAGCCGAGGCTGACGATATCCTTGCGGAGGTCCGGGTCCTGGATGCCGCGCAGCGCCCCGAGGACCGCTTCCTCGGTGGGGGGCATGGCGCTTGGGTCCTCTGTCGTCGGGTTCATCGGGTAAAGGGGAACTCGGAGCTTCAGAACCAGCCTCAGTATAGAAGGGGCCCACCGCCGAGTCAAGGACCGCAACCCCTTATCATGCCGAGCGATTTCAGCAATCTCGAACTTGCAAATCCCCGAGGGACCTGCTAAAAAGAGACGGTGCTTTCACGGACCTTCTATGGGCATCGGCGCTGAGGAGTTCCGTCACGTCCTCAGCCATTTCGCCAGCGGGGTGACGGTGGTGACCACTTGGGACAAAGACGCGCGTCCCGCTGGCCTCACTGTCAGCGCGTTCACGTCCGTCTCCCTCCACCCCCCCCTAGTGCTGGTCTGCGTGGACCACCAAGCCCAATCCTATCCCGCGCTCCGTGCGAGCGATCGGTTCGCGGTTAACGTCCTAGCCGCGGAACACGAGGCTCTCTCCAGGCGATTCGCGGCGTCGGAGCCGGAAAAGTTCTCAGCCGCAGACTACCAGCTAGGCCGGCTCGGGCTGCCGCTCCTCCCCGAGGCGCTCGCTCACCTTGAGTGCCGAACGGTCCACGCCTACCCGGGTGGCGACCACACCATCTTCGTGGGCGAGGTCGAGAGCGCCCAGGCCCGGCCGGGGGAACCGCTCCTGTATTTTCGCGGCGAGTACAACCGGCTTCACTCGGCGCCCACGCCCTGACCACCACGACCATCACCGAAGGAGGTCCCGTTCCATGACTATCCCGCTCTCCCGCCCCCCGCTGGACGACGAGATCAAGGGGGCGGTGCTGGCTGCGATCGATTCCCGGCAGTACATCTTGGGCCCGGAGTGCCGGGGATTCGAGGCGGACTTCGCGCGGTACGTCGGCGCCCAGCACGCCGTGCTCACCTCCTCGGGCACGGCGGCTCTCTGGATGGCGCTCAAAGCGTTTGGCGTCAAGGCGGGCGACGAGGTGCTCGTCCCGGCCCACACGGCGTTCCCGACGGTGGAGGCGATCTGCTTCGCCGAGGCGACCCCGGTCTTTCTCGACGTGGACGACTCGTACACGCTGGACCCGAAGGACGCCGCCGCCAAGGTCACGCCCCGGACGGTCGGCATCGTGCCAGTTCACATCTACGGCCATCCGGCGAACCTCACCCTGATCCAGGAGCTGGCGGCCCGCTTCGGTCTCTGGATCCTGGAGGATTGCTGCCAGGCTCACGGAGCGACATGGCAGGGCAAGAAGGTGGGCTCCTTCGGCCGGGCCGCCGCCTTCTCGTTCTACCCCTCGAAGAACCTGACCGTGATGGGAGATGGCGGCATTCTCGTGACCGACGATGACGAGATCGCGGCTCGCTGTCGCCGGCTCCGCGACCACGGCAGGCTCAACAAAGACGTGCACGCGGAGGTGGGGTTCAACCTCCGGTTCAACGAGATCCAGGCGGCAGTCGGCCGGGTCCTCCTGCGGCGTCTCGACCAGATGAACGACCGACGCCGGCAGCTTGCCTCCCGCTACGCCGAGCGCCTTGCCGGTTTGCCCATTGCGCTGCCTTCTGAGCAGCCGGGGGCGCGTCACGTTTACCACCTCTACGTCATCCGGACAGACCGGCGGGACGCGCTGGCCGCGTTTCTCAAGGCGCGGGGGATCCAAACGGGCATCCACTACCCCGTCCCCTGCCACCGTCAGCCCGCGGTGGAGAGCTTGAATGCTCCGTCCCTGCCCCGCACCGAAAGGATCGTCAGGGAGATTCTCACCCTCCCGATCTCGGCCGGCCACACGGAGGCGGAGATCGATCAGGTCACGGCCGCGGTGAGGGAGTTCTTCTCCAGGTGAGCGGTGAGCCGCTCAGGATTCTTCAGCTCTACCCGAAAGAGGACTATTTCACCGGCGCAGCGATCCAGCTCCGCGAGCTGATTCTCGGCCTGCGCGACCGCGGCCACCACGTGGTCGTGGCGACGCGCCCCAGCGAGATCTGGGCGGCCAAGACCCGCGAGGCCGGCATCACCCACTACGCGCTCCCGATGGCGTCGGAGGTGGATCTCAAGTCGGTGCGTCAGCTCGTGAGGATTCTCCGGACCCACCGCATCCAGGTGGTTCACGCGCAAAAAGGCAAGGGCCGGACTCTGGCGATCCTGGCCGGGCTCTTCGTGAAGATCCCCGCGCTGGTGCTCAACCGCGGCGTGAGCTTCCCGCTCGATCCGTTCAACCGGCTCGGCTACACGACCAAACGCGTGACCGCCATCGTGGCAGTCTGCGAGTCCATCAAGCGCGGGCTCGTCGCTGCCGGCGTGCCGGAGGGGAAGATCGAGGTGATCTACTCGGGAACAGACACCGACCGCTTCCACCCGGGCGTCGAGGGCAGTGGCATACGGCGAGAGCTTGGCCTGGCCCCCGACCACTTCCTGATCACCCAGATCGGGACCCGGTCCTGGAAGGGAAACGACGACGTGATGGAGGCGATGCGGACGGTGGCCGTCCGGGCGCCGAGCGCCCGGCTCCTCTTCGTCGGCGCGAACGAGCCGAAGGCCAAGGTCCTGCGCGAGAAGGCCGAGGCGCGGGGGATCGCCGACGTGACCTCGGTCTTCCTCGCCCGCGAGGATATCCCCGAGATCCTCGCCGCGAGCGACTGCTGCGTGGATGCCTCCTACCGAGGGCTCGGGCTCACCGGCACGCTGCGGGAAGCCCTCGCCGTCGAGACGCCGGTGATCGGCACCGACATCGAGGGAAACCCCGAGCTCGTGATGGACGGGAAGACCGGACTCCTGGTGCCGCCGCGGAACCCCGCCGCCCTGGCCCAGGCGATTCTCCGGGTGATCGAGAATCCGGCGTACGCCAAGGAGATGGCCCGGGCGGGCCGCAAGCTTGTCGAGGCCCAGTTCTCCACGCGCGTCAAGGTGGAGCGGACCGAGGCGCTCTACGCGCGCCTGCTGGCGAACTACGCCGGGCGCACCCGACTGTGAGACAATGCCTCGCATGAAGGCGCTTGCCGGCCACATCTACGCCCGCCTCTGGCCCTACACCAGGCCGCACATCGGGTGGCTCTTGATCGGCACGGTCCTGGCGCTCGGCGTCTCCGCCATGGACGGCGCCATTGCCTGGCTGGTGAAGCCCGCGATGGACGACATCTTCATCCGCCACGACATGCTGATGCTCAAGCTCCTACCGTTGGCGCTCCTCGGCGTGTACGTGGTGAAAGGCATCGCGCGGTACCTCCAGTCCTACCTCATGGCGGCCGTGGGCGAGCGCATCATCGCCAAGATCCGCCGCGACCTCTACACTCACATTCAGGGGATGCCCCTGTCCTTCTTCGCCGACCTCCACTCGGCAGAGCTCATGTCGCGCGTGATCGTGGATGTGGGGCGGCTGGCCCGGCTCTCGTCCCAGGTGTTGGTCATGGCGATCCGCCAGGTCGGCACGATCGTCGCCCTGGTCGCGGTGATGTTCATCCGCGAGTGGATCCTCGCGCTCCTCGCGCTGGTCGCGTTCCCGTTCGTGGCGGTCCTGGTCCGGATCATCGGCAAGAAGCTCTACAAGATCAACAGGCGGGCGCAGGAAAAGATCGCGGAACTCAACATCATCCTCCAGGAATCCTTCGCCGGCACCAAGATCGTCAAGGCCTTCGGGCGCGAGGATCACGAGCAGGAGCGCTTCGACCGGGTCAACCGCCGGCTCCTCGACCTCTCGCTGAAGAACGTCCGGGCGGACGAGATCACGGAGCCGCTCATGGAGATCCTGGGAGCGCTGGGGATCATGAGCGCCCTCTGGTACGGCGGCTATCAGGTCATCCAGGGGCACATGACGCCGGGAACCTTCTTCTCGTTCACCGCCGCGGTGATCATGCTCTACGGCCCGGTCAGGCGGCTCTCGCGCAGCGCCAACACGGTCCAGCAGTCCACCGCCT
>JACQCL010000119.1 GCA_016201645.1 Candidatus Rokuibacteriota bacterium | reverse complement strand
CTCCGATCTATACAAAGGCTTTGGCCGATACGCACATTTATGATGAATCAGTGTACCCGTCGACGATCCTCGGAGTCCTGAGCATCGCGAGCTTGTGCATTGGCTTCTATAGCACAACCGCGCATGAAGCGGCCTATCTTGGGATTCCGTATTTATGCATTCGGCCCGCTGATAAAGATGTGCGGGGAGATCGGGCCTTACAGCGGATCTTTATGGATCGCAGCAAGAGCAGCTTTGATTTTCCGGGCGTTTCCGTCGTTCTAGAGGTTCCTGAAGTGATTACCAGCCTGCCCCGCAGATCGCTTGGAGACTTTGAGATGGATGCCCAGGCCAGAGCAGCGTACGTTGAGAGATTCCTTGGCTATGATGATGGCCAAAGTTCAAAGCGAGTGTTGGATGAGATCCGCCGCTTGAAGAACTAGCAGGGTGCGGAAAAACTCAGGGTGAGAGCCCGGAATCGTGATTCAGACAACATCTGAGCGCTCAGGACGGCAGCAAATGTGGCCCCATATCGCACCGCTCGTCGCTGGTCATGGCGGTGGGCACCCTCGGGTTTGCTCATGTCCGCGCCTCGACCAGGTTTCGGATGCGGACCAGGTTGTACACCGCAGTGGCGAAGATAAACATCCACCCGACCCGCCGGACCCCGCGGTGCCGCACCTTCCGCATCAGCCCCACCGTCTTGAGCCACCCGAAGATCTCCTCGATGCGCTTGCGCCGGCGTTGGCTCACCTCGTAGCCCGGGTGCCGAGTCGTGCGGGCGTCGAGCGCGCTGGCACGGCCCGTGGTGTGCTGGGCGATGTGGGGGGTCACGCCCTGGGCGCGCAGCGCCGCGACGAAGGCCGCGCTGTCGTAGGCTTTATCCGCCCCCACGGTTTTGCGGCGCGTCCCGGGCAGGGTCGCGACCAGCGCCACGGCCGCCTCCCGCTCGGCCAGGCCTGTCGCCTGGGTGACGTGGGCCTTGACCGCCAAGCCGTGGCGATTCTCCATCAGGAGGTGTCCCATGTAGCAGAGCTTGGCGGTTTGGCCGGGGGCCTTGGTGTACAACCGCGCGTCGGGATCTGTCGTGGAGGCATGCGTGGCGTTGCGCCGCCGCTCACCGTGAAAGTTCACGGTGGGATTGCCGGGATCGTCAGTCGGCGGGGTGGGCCCGTCTCCCTTCCGCCGGAAGCTCTTGAGCCCCGCCCACGCCTCCACGAGGGTCCCATCCACGGTGAAGTGCTCGTCGGACAGCAGATCCTGCGTGCGCGCCTGAGCCAGCACGCGCTCGAAAAAGGCCTCGGCGATGGTGCCCGCCAGCAACCGCTCCCGGTTCTTGGTGAACACCGTGGCATCCCACACGGGGTCATCCATGTTCAAGCCCACGAACCACCGAAACAGCAGGTTGTAGTCGAGTTGCTCCATGAGGAGCCGCTCGCTGCGGATCGTATACAGCACCTGGAGCAGCAGGGCTCGGAGCAGCTTCTCGGGGGGAATCGAGGGACGGCCGGTGGAGGCGTACAGGAGCTCGAACTGCGGCGAGAGCTCCCGCAGCACGGTGTCCACCATCCCCCGCAGCGGTCGCAAGGGATGGTCCTGGGGCACGCGAGCCTCAGACGAAACGTAACTAAACATGGCCTCGGTCTGTCGATCGTCGCCGCGCATAGGCACCTCCCTTTTCCTTCTTAGAGTGCCATGCGCCCTCGGCGGATTCCGAGTTTTTCAGCATCCTGCTAGACACTCCGCAGGCGGTACAGACTGACGCGAGGCGTGCTCCACACTCCCCGCAGAATTTTAGGCTTGCGGGGTTCTCGTGTTGGCACCGGGGACACTTCATGCCGGGACCTCCAGCGAACTGGGCCAGTGAGAGCAGGAAATGATGCGGCTAGCCTAGCCTCAGGCAACTGCACCCGTCAAGTGCGAGTGGCGACAGGGCAGAGAGAGGAGGCTAGACGGTACCGGGGAAGGCGGCCTAGGGCGGAGCGCCGGGCTTTGGACGTCCTCGGAGGCGGTCCAACCGCCGTCCACGGTGCGGAGGCGAACTCGCTCGGGTTATGGGATGACGGCGACCTTGATGGAGGCCGGCGACTGGTGGGCGGAAAACGCCTCGCCGACGGCGTCGAGCCTGAACCGGTGGGTCACCAGCGGCTCGGCCTTCACCGCGCCTGTCTTGAGGAGGCGCATGGCTTCAGGAAACTCATCCTGGTAGATCATCGAGCCGACAATCGTGAGCTCCCGGCGGACGACCCCAAAGAAGTGAACCTGGGAGGGTTCGTGGGGAAGCCCCGTGAGAACCACTCGACCTCCGGGGCGCCCCAGGCCGAGGGCCTCGGCCACCGCCTCCGGCGTGCCGGCGGTTTCGACGACGACATCCACTCCTTCGCGGCCTGAAAGCCGCCGGGCGGCCTCGGCGCCGCTCCCCGCTGCCAGCGAATGCACGGCCTCTGCCCCAAGCTCCCGGACAAGGGAAAACCGTCGGTCGCTGCGGCTCACAGCCAAGACGCGCGCGCCCCGGGATTTTAACACCTGCACCGCGAGGAGCCCGAGCGTGCCCGTTCCGAGCACGGCAGCGGTCTCCCCAGCCCGCACCGCTCCCCGGTTGACGGCCCGGACGACCACGGCGAGCGGCTCGGTCAGCAGAAGCTGCTCCGGAGAGAGTCCCGCCGGGGCGGCCCAGCAGCAGCGCGCCGGAATGTGCGCCAGCTCGGCCAGGCCCCCGTCCACGTCGATCCCCACCGCGGTCCGGGAGAGGCAGAGATTCCGATTTCCCTCGCGACAGAGGGGGCAGGTCCCGCAGGAGTAGTTGGGCTCCACCGCCACGGAGTCACCGGGCTTCACGTTCTCGACGCCGCTCCCCACCGCCGCCACCTCGCCGACGAACTCATGGCCCATGATCAGCGGGTAGCGGGCCGGCCGGTCGCCGGACCAGAGGCGAAAGTCGGTGCCGCAGAGCCCGGCAGCCCGGACGCGGACGAGCGCCTCGCCGGCGCCGGGCGCCGGGTCCCTCGCCGTTTCAACGCGAAGGTCTTTCGGGGCGTAGAGGACCGCGGCTTTCATGCTCAGGCCTCTCCTCTCACGCGGCGCTGTGGCCGCCGTCGAGAAAGATCGTCTGGCCAGTCATGAAATCCGAGGCCGGCGAGGCCAGGTACACCACGAGCGGCCCGATCTCCTCCACCCTCCCCGTCCGCCGCAGCGGCACGTCTCTCAGCAGGCGTTCGCGGATTTTCTCGTCGGCGAAGGCCTCCGCGTTCATGTCGGTAACGAACCAGCCGGGAGCGATCGCGTTCACCTGGACGTTGTAGCGCGCCCACTCGACGGCCAGAGCTTTCGTAAAGGCGATGACGCCCCCCTTGGACGCCGCGTAGGCGGCGTAGCCGGGGAGCCCTACGGCGCCGAGGACCGACGCGATGTTGACCACCTTGCCCGAGCGCGCGGCCAGGAAGTGACGGGCGACGGCCCGACAGCCGTTGAACACGCCCGTCAGGTTCGTGTCCAGGATCCGAAGCCATTCCTCGGGGCGCATCTCAGCGAGCGGGGCGACCTGAGCCACCCCGGAGCTGCTGACGAGAATATCGAGCCGCCCCAGGAGCTGTCGTGTCTGGCCGACCAGCGTCTCCATTTCGGCGAACACCCGCACGTCCGTGGGAATCACCACGGCCCGCCGGCCCAGCCGTTCAACCTGATGGGCGGTCTCCTCGAGGTCAGGCTTGGAGCGCGACGCCAGTGCCACGTCGGCCCCGGACTCCGCAAGAGCCAGGGCCATGGCGCGACCAAGCCCGCGGGAGGCACCGGTGACGACGGCCACGCGGCCATCCAGGCGGAGGGCTTCAAGCATAGAGGGTCTCGAGCAGGTTCCGGTATTTCTCCAAAACCACTTTGCGCTTCACTTTCAACGTGGGGGTCAGCTCGCCGCCGTCCTGGGTGAAGTCGGCCGGGAGGACCGCGAACTTCTTGATCTTCGCGTAGGACTGAAGGAACCCGTTCTTCTCCTCTACGATACGCGACACCCGTTCCACCACCCGGGGATGCTTGGCCAAGGACTCAGCGTCGGTGGTGAGGATCCCCTGCTCGGTGGCGAATTTCCTCAGCTCCTCGGGATTCAGCGTAATCAAAGCCACGGGATACGGCCGCCGGTCCCCATAGACCATGACCTGGCTGATGAACGGGTCGCTCTTCAGGAGGTTTTCGATGTTCTGGGGGGCAATATTCATCCCGCCGGCGGTGATGATCAGGTCTTTCTTCCTGTCGGTGATGAACAGGAAGCCATCGTCGTCGATGCGCCCGATGTCCCCCGTGTGAAACCATCCGGTCGGCTCGAAGACCTCCCGGGTGGCCTCGGGCTTCTTGAAGTAGCCGCGGGTCGCCACGTTGGGGCCCCGCGCCAGGATCTCGCCGTCGGAGGCAATCCGGAGTTCGACCCCCGGGATCCCTCGGCCGACTGACCCGAACTTGAAGGCGTCGGGTTGGTTGACCGACAGGATCGGACAGGTCTCCGTCAAGCCATAGCCTTCGAGGATCAGCATGCCCGCGGCATGGAAGAACTCCGCGATCTCCTTGGACAGCGGCGCCCCCCCAGAGAAGCAAAATCGAAGGCGTCCGCCTAGGGCCTGATGGAGCTTGGCGAAGACCAGCCTGCGGGCGATCCGGTGCTTCAGGGCGAGCCCCGCGGGAATGGGCTGGTGGACCTGCTGGAGACGGCTCACCTGCCGCCCCGCCCCGATCGCCCACTGGAAGATTTCCCTCTTCAGGAGCGAGCCCGCCTCCACCCCGGCCAGGATCTTCGCATACACCTTCTCGAAGACTCGCGGAACACTGCAGATGAAATCCGGCCGAACCTCCCGGAGATTCTCTCCCACCTTGTCGATGTTTTCGGCGAAGGCGGTAGTCAGGCCTCGGTGAATCCCCATGAACGCTTCGAATCGGGCGAAGGAGTGTGCCAAAGGCAGGAAGAGCAGGTGCACATCCCCCTGAGCGACCTTCGTGCTCTGCGCCGCCGCCCGCAGGGCCGCCGCATGGTTGGCGTGGGTCTGTACCACCCCTTTGGGGGAACCGGTGGTCCCCGATGTGTAGACAATGGTCACCACATCCTCAGGCTGGGTCGAGGTCACCCGGTCGGCCAGCACGCTCGTCAGCCGCTCGCGGTTGTCACGACCCAGGCGGCGCAGATCGTCCCACGTCAGCACCGAGCGCTCCCGTCCCTCGTACCCCTGGATCACGACCATCTGCTCGAGGCTGTCCATCTTGCCCCGCACCTCCAGGGCCTTGGCGAGCTGCGCCGAATCCTCAACGATGAGCGTCCGGGCGCCCGAATCGCCGACGATGTACGCGAGTTGCTCCGGGGTATAGGACGGATAGACAGGGACCGTGACGCACCCCGCGGAGAAGATGGCGAAGTCCGCCTGGACCCACTCGGCTCGGCTGGCTGAGAGCAGCGCCACCGCCTCCCCCTTCGCCCGCCCCAGAGCCAGGAGTCCAAGGGCGACTTCCTGCACGATGTCGCCGAGTTGTCGCCAGCTGAGGGTTTGCCACCCACCGGCACGCTTGAACTTCTGGGCGGGCGCGTCCCCGCCGGCCTCGACGCGGCTCCAGAAGATTCTGGCCAGTGTGTCCTGGACCATATGGTCCTAAACGCCTCTCATTTCAATACGTTAGCCTGCAAACCCCACCATACCACGCCCGGTCTAACGCGCCGCGAAAAATTACTTGACAGAGTATGCCGCACTGCGTTATCCTCTGGTCACATTAAAAAGGAGGTGCCACACCATGGCAACCACGAAGAAGGCAGATGAGATGTACGCGCAGTGCACCGGCAACGCCGTCGAGGCGCTTGCCCTATGGGCCGACGCCAACCAGAAAGTCCTGCGCGAGCTCGTGGATCTCTCCGCGAGCACAGCGAAAGAGGGGGTCCGGCTGTACGCCGACCTGCAGTCCTCGGCCGTCGAGGCCGTGAAGGGCGGGCAGGATCTCCTGCTCCGTTGGCAGGGCGAGCTTGGGGAAATCCAGAAGGATCCCGTCGCCTGGTACCAGAAGAACCTCCTCGATGGCCTCGAGGCGGCGCAGAACGCCTTCAAGCTCCTGGAGGGCAACGCACAGGCCATCACCCACTCCGCCGAGCGCCTTCAGGCCTCGGCCGAGCAGGCCGGCAAGGAGATCCAGCAGACGTTCGCCAGCCTGGGCACGAAGGTCAAGACGCTCTACACCCCGTCGGCCAATTAGGACGGAAGCACCGACCGAAAAGACCGGTCCGGACCTCCGGGCCGGTCTTTATTTTTTCTGCCGCCGCTCCAGCCGCTCCTCGAGCGCCCGGAGCTTTTCTTTCATGGCAACGACCTCCTCGCGGAGGCTCTCAGCCTCGTCGCCCCCCTCCCGGCCCTTCCGAGCTTCCGGCTCCCGCTCCTTCGATGGCATCCAGCCGCCCCGCGAGGCCCACTCCCTGAAGATCCGGTCGGCTTCCCGCTGACTCGTGATGATCCCTTCCAGGCTCTGGCGGAGCGAGTGCTGGACGAAGTCCTGCCAGGTTTCCCCATGCTTGATCAGCTGGTGGAGAAGCGTCGTTGGAAGCGTCGCGCGGTGGGCCCGTTCGTTCTCGAGAATGATTTGGGCGAGAGTGACCGAAGTCAGATCTTCCCCGGTGGCCGCGTCGAGGACCCGGATCTCCCTCCCGGCGCGGATCATCTCCTCCAGCTCCTCGAGCGTGACGTAGCGGCTCTCCTGGGTGTCGTAGAGCTTGCGGTTCGAGTAGCGTTTGATCACGTAAGCCATGTCGCCCCCGGCGCCAGTCTAACACCCTGCGTCATTGCCCACAAGGTATACTACCCGCGCTTCACTCAAGGAGGGCATCCCATGAAGCTCAAGGGCCGCACCGCACTCGTCACTGGCGCCTCCCGCGGGATCGGCCGGGCGATCGCCCTGGCGCTCGGCGAGGAAGGGGCCGACGTGGCCGTGAACTACGTCTCCCGCGAGGCGCCCGCCAAGGAAGTCGCCGGGCAGATCCAGAAGATGGGACGAAGGGCTATCCTCGCTCAGGGCGACGTAGGGGATTTCCCCGACACCTACCGGATGGCCCAGGACGTGCTCAGGGAGTTCGGCCACCTGGATATCCTCATCAACAACGCCGGCGTCACCTCGGACAAAACCTTCGTGAAGATGGATCACGCCTCCTGGCGCAAGGTGCTGGCGATCAATCTGGACGGGGTATTCAACTGCACGAAGGTCTTCATTGATCAGATGCTTCGGCAGAACTACGGGCGCGTGGTCAACATCACTTCCGTGATCGGCCAGATCGGGAATTTTGGCCAGGCCAACTACGCGGCGTCCAAGGCCGGCGTCATGGCTTTCACGAAGTCCCTCGCCAAAGAGCTCGCGGGCAAGGGGATCACGGTGAATGCCGTGGCGCCGGGATTCATCGGGACCGAGATGGTGGAGGCGATCCCGGAAAAGGTGCGGCAGCGTCTCCTGGATCAGATTCCGCTGAAGCGCTTCGGACGGGCCGAGGAGGTCGGCCGGGCTGTTGTGTACCTGGTCTCCCCTGACGGCGACTACATCACGGGAGCGGAGCTCTCGATGAACGGCGGTCTGTTCATGTAGTCGAGCGGGGGCGGCATGCGGCGAGCGCTGACAACCCCAACATTCCCCAGACGCTCAGGGCCTGCGCCGCCCACGCCCAGGGATGAAGCGCCCAGAAGGTCAAAGCGCCGATTCCGCTCTTATCCTCGACATAGACGACCCGCTTCCCGGGCGGCATCACCCACGCCTCCCCCGCCAAGACCTCTTCCCCCCGTTGGTTCAGGCAGACGGTCTTCAATCGAATCCTGTTCCGTTCCCGACGAATCGCCAGCACCTCGACCCGGGCGGTGATCTTATCGCCGGCTCTCACAGGTTTGAGAAACTGGAGATCCTGCGTGACGTAGATGCTCCCGGGGCCGGGCAGCCGGGTGCCGATGACGGCCGAGACCAGCCCGGCGGTCCAAAGGCCCGGGGCGATCGGGCCCCCGAAGGGGGTCGCGGCAGCGAAGGCCGGGTCGGAGTGAACGGGGTTGTGGTCCCCCACGGCGTCCACGAACTCGCCGATGTCCCCCTCCGAAACCACGCGTGAGATTTCAGCCGAGTCTCCCACCGCCAGCTCGTCGATCGCGCGTCCGATCATTGAGCCACCCTTTCCGCGGCCCGCCGGGCGGCGGCCGCCTCGTGGTCCGCGAGAGACTTGAAGAGGTCGTCCATCCGCGCCAACAGCGCGCCCAGGCGGTCCTCCAGTCCCTCGATCCGGTCTTCGAGGTCCACCATCTGCCGGGCGATCCCCACCACCTGATTGCGGGAGGGCATGCCGAGAGCTTGGAGGGTGGCCTCGGTGGATTCTTCGGCGATCTTCTTCACGGGTGCCTGAATCGACAGCCACTGATCGAGATATTTCCCGAGGGCCTGGGCGAAGGCCTCCGTCCCCATGGCCTGCTCCAGGACTTTCCCCCAGGCCGTGATCCACTGGTCCAGGAACTGTTTCCACTGTGTCAGGAGCTCGGGAGTCGGCGGCCCCTGGGTCAGGAGTTTCGTCCACCCCGCGATCCCCGCGTCCATGAACGGGCGCCAGAATTGGAGGGGATCCGGCGCCTGACCCTGACCGGCTTGGGCCGTTTGGCCGACCAGCCGGGTCCAGGCCTGGGTCCCTTCCTCGATCTGCTTCTTCCACAGGTCGAAAAGTGCTTGGGTGCCGGAGTTATCTACCATCATGGTCTCACCTCATAATCCTACCGCTTTTGACGCTCACGACCCACCCGCAAGGGGTGGGTGCCCGCAAAGGAGGCTCGCCTTCGCTCGCGCATGCGTCCCATCCCCCTAGGAACGCGGCCCCAACCACCCGGACACCTTGGGCCAGCAGTGAACCGCGGCCGTCCGGCCCGCAATCAGAGAGATGTGGCCTCCCGGCAGCTCGACGTACCCCTTGTCGGTGCTCCCCACCGCGTCAATGAGGGCCTTCACGCACGAGGCCGGCGCGATATAGTCCTCCTTTGCCCCCACCACAAAGACCGGGCACCGGATGTCCCGGAGCCGCACGGCCTTGCCCCCGAGCCTCAGCTCCCCCCGGAGCATCCGGTTCTGCTGGTAGAATTCCTTCACCCACTGGCGGAAGAACTCGCCGGGGAACGCCACGTACTCGTTGGCCCACTTGTTCAGCGCCCTGAACCCCGTCAGGTAGCTGTCGTTCCAGAGGTTCCACCAGAGGTTCAGCCCCGTGCTGAGGTCCATGGTGGGCTTGAGGAGCTTGAAGCCGGCCTTCACCATCTCGGCCGGGATCTGCCCCAACGTGTCCACGAACTTGTCGGCGTCGAAGTACTTGGGGTTGAGCCACAGCGCGAAGTGGCCCGCCTTCGAGAAGTCGATGGGGCCCGCCATATTGATGAAATTCTTCACCGGGATCTCCGGGTGGGTGGCGATGAAACAAGCCGACAGCGGCCCCCCCATGCAATAGCCAAGCAGCGTGACCTCGTCGGCTTTTGAGCCTTCCAGCACCTTCCGCGCCATGCGCGGGAGGATCCGCACGACACAATCTTCGAGCGTGAGAGAGTTGTCCTCAGGGCCGAACACGCCCCAGTCCAGGAGGTAGAAGTCGAACCCTTCCCGGGTCATGTGCTCGACAAAGCTCCCCCCCGGGAGCAGGTCGAAGACATACGGCCGGCTGATCCCCAGGTTAGGCACGAAGAGGACCGGCGTCCGGTACCTCCGCGTGGACTCGTAGCGATAGAGGCGCGCCTTCCCCTTCCGGTAGATCTCCTGCCGTGGGGACTGGCCCACCAGAGGCTCCTTCTGGTTCATCAGCTCGGCGAAGTTCATCATCCGCCGCAGGTTCCGGTTCATCTCCTCCTGCCACTGGGCGATCACCTGAGCCTCCATCAGAGCACCCCCTGGCTCTTGAGCTCGGCCAAGCGTCCCGGGCCGAGGCCGAAGTACTTCTGGTACACGTGTTCATTGTGATAGCCCAGCGGGCGGCAGGCCCACTTGAGGCGTGGCGGCGTCCGGGTCATCCGCCAGGCCGGCATTTGGAGCAGCAGTTCGCCGTACAGCGGGTCCGCCACGGTTCTAAAGCAGCCGCGCTCCCACCAGTGGGCTTCCTGCAGCACTTTGGTCGGCGCGTTCATGGGGCCGAACACAATGATCCCGGGTCCCGGGTCGGCGAGCACCTGTTTCAGTATCTCATCCGCGGTGAGCGTCGCGGACCATTTTTCGATCTCATCCCGGAGGAGCACCTCGTTCTCGAGCCGCGTCCGCTGGAGCGTGGTGTTGAAGCGGGGATCCCTGGCCAGCTCCGGTCGGCCCATTACACGGCAGATCGCCTGGAAGTTCAGATCCGTGTAGCCCGCGATGAAGGCGTAGCCGTCCTTCACGCGGACGAAGGTGTATGGGAAGACGGCAAGCTCGTAGAGCCCCATCCGTCCTCTCACCTGGTTAGTCGCGTGATAAAGCAGCACAGTATATTCCAGGTAGCGCAGGAGTGCCTCCGCCCCCGAGACATCAATCATCTGCCCCTGCTGGGACGTCTTCCGCCAATAGAGAGCCGCCAGGATCGCCATGGAGGCCCAGGCCGCCTGGGCGTAGGCGCTGATCCAGCTTCCCACGCGGATCGGAGGACCGTCCGGATCCCCCGTGAGGTGGATCAGGCCTGACAGCGCCTGATCAATCAGGTCGTATTCCCCGGTTTGCGCCGTCGCGTTTGGTCCGAATTGCCCATACGTCGAGCACGCGACGTAGATCAGCCTCGGATTGATCTTGGAGAGTTGACGGTAGCCGAGGCCGAGACGGTCCAGATACCCGGGAGAGAAGCCCTCGATCAGAACATCCGCCCGCGCCCCGAGCCCCTTGAGCATGGTCCGACCCTGGCGCTTGTCCAAATTGAGTGTCACGCAGTACTTGTTCCGCGCTTCGGCCACGAATGCCAGACCGGTGCCGTTTGCAGTCGCATCAGGCGGACCCCAACGGCGGATGGGATCGCCTCCCGGAGGCTCGACCTTGATCACCTCCGCCCCCAGCTCGGCCAGGTATGTCCCCGTGAGAAAGGCGCCGTAGTGTCCCTGGGAGATGTCCAGCACCACGAGGTCGTCAAGCGCCTCGGGCCTCTCGGAGGTCCGGGCCGGATCCTCCTCCCTCCGGATCCACTCGTGCCACGCTACCCGCTCGGTCACAGCAGAATCCCCTCGCCCTTCCAGTCATCGGGAGGCTTGGCGCCCACCTTGTCAGCCCACTTGCCGACAACTCCCGCCATGGTCAGAGACTGGATCTCATCGTCTGAAAGACCGAGGATCTTCTTCAGCACGAACTCGTTGTGAAAGCCCACGGGTTTCCCCGCCCACTTGATCCGGGCCGGAGTGGCGGAAAGTTTCGGCGCGGGGCCATACTCCACCATTGGTCCATAGACGGGATCCTCGTGCTCCCAGACCGATCGCCGCGCGCGAAGGTGGCGGCTCTCGTAGTGGTCCTTCCCCGTCATGACCGGGGCCGCGGGCACCCCAAACCGGCGGGCCGTCTTCTCCACCTGGGAACGGGACCTTCTCTCGCACCATTGCTGGACGAGCGCATCCATCCGATCCGCATTCTCCGGATTGCGCCGGGATTCACGGGTCGCGAAGCGAGGGTTTCTGGCGAGGCCGGGCTGGCCCAGCATCAGCGCCAGTCTTCGAAACTCAGCGTCGGTCCCTGCCACCAAGGCCACGAACCCGTCTTTGCAGCGATAGACGCCCGAGGGAGAAAAGACGGGATCGCGGTTGCCGGTTCGCGGCCGGTCCCGCTTCGTGAGGCCCGCGTAGAGCCACGTCCAGTCCATCGCGCGAAGCAGTCCCTCACATTGGGCCATTTCCACAAACTGGCCTTCCCCGGTGCGGTCGCGCCAGTGGAGAGCCGCCAGCGCGCCGACCGCCGACATGCAGGCGCCGAACCAGTCGCCGATGTAGTTGCCGATCTTGGTGGGATGCTCTCCGGGCAACCCCGTAATGGCCGTGAGCCCTGAGACGGCCTGGGCGAGCCCGTCGTAGGAGGCGCGCCCCCGGGCGAACGGGCCCCACTGGCCGAAGCCCGTGTTCGCCACGTAGATCAGGCGCGGGTTGACCTCGCGCAGCTGGCGGTAGCCGATCCCGAACTTCTCCTCCAGGCACCCCGCCTTGAAGTTCTCGATCACGATGTCTGACCGGGCAGCCAGCTTCCGGACTAGCCCCTGACCCTCAGGCTTGTGCATGTCGATCCCGACGTGGTACTTGGAGTGGTTCTGGGAAAAGAACGCGACGGAGACGTTCTTCCAGAAGAAGGAGGCGCCGCCCAGGATCCGGGTCACGTCTCCCTGGCCCGGCATCTCGACCTTGATCACTTCGGCGCCCAGCTCTCCCAGGAAGTCCGCGGTCGCCGGGCCGAAGATGATGACCGAGAGGTCGAGGACGCGGATGCCGTGGAGGGCCTCGGGTTTCTCGTGGAGCCGGGCCGGGTCAAAGAGCGCCTGAGCCCACCGGAAATAGTCTCGGGCCACGGGCCTAGACGCTGAACATGCTCCCGATCTTCATGGCCAACCCCATGTCCCCTTTCAGCTTCAGCTTGCCGGACATGAAGGCCATCTGGCCGGAGACCTTCCCCGCCAGCATGTCCAGCCAATCCTGCCCGGACATCGTGAGCGTCAGGTTGGGGTTCGTCGCCGCCCCCGACCCCACGGTACACTTGCCGTCCTTGATCGTCGCGTGCCAGGTGCCGCCACCCTCCCCGGTGATGTCGTACTGGATGACGGCATTGACTCCGGGCGCCTTATCGGGTTTGAAACGGCTCGCCATCAACTCGAAGGTCTCTTTGACTGTCGGCATGCGAACACACTCCTTATCGTCGCAGATCAGAAGGTGAAGAGGTCGAGGCCTCCCGTGACGGTGAGGACGGCGCCGGTGATGTAACGCGCCCGCTCGGAGCAGAGGAAGGCAATGGCGTGGGCGATGTCCTCCGGCTCCCCTTCCCGTTGCATCGCCACGCGCTTGGCGATCCGATCGTACATGGGCGAGAGCCTGGCCATGGGACCGATGATGCCGGGGGCGATCACGTTGGCGGTGACATTATAGCGCGCACCTTCGAGGGCCACAGAGCGGGCGAACCCGACCACGCCCATCTTTGTCGTCGAGTAGGCGGTTTGACCGAAGCCGCCCATGAGGCCCGCGATCGAGGCCATGCAGATGACGCGCCCCCACTTCCGCTCCCTCATTCCCGGAAAGACGGCTTTCGTCACGTTATACGTGCCCGTGAGGTTCACGTTCATGTTCAGATCCCAGTCCTCGTCCTTCATGTCCTTGAGCTGGGCCAACGTGAAGACGATCGAGGCGTTGTTGACGCAGATATCCACCGGCCCGAGGTCTTTCTCGACCTGAGCGACGACCGACCTCACCTGAGAGCGATCCGCGATGTCGCAGGCGTAGCCCTTCGCCTGACCCCCTTTGTCCATAGTCTCCTTGGCCGTTTCCAGGGCGCCTTCGCCATTGAGGTCGAGCACCGCGACGGCACACCCCTCTTGGGCGAGCACCAGCGCATCGGCGCGACCCAGGTTGCGGGCTCCGCCCGTGACAAGCGCGACCTTTCCTTCGATCCCGAGGTCCATGGCTATTTCCCCTTGAACCGGGCGGGCCGCTTCTGGAAGAAGGCCTGGATCCCCTCGGCCGCATCTTCCGTCCTGAGGGACTCGAGGAACGCCCGGATCTCGAGCTCGAGGGCTCGGTCGATGTCGGTGTTGAGCCCTTCATCCACCACGTTCAGGATCAAGCGCGTGGCGATCGGCGCCCGCGTGGCGATCTGGCGAGCCAGCGCCTTGGCGTCGTTGAGCGTCTCCCCTTCCTTCGACAGCCGGTTCACGAGGCCGAGCTGGAGCGCCTCGGGCGCCATGATCTGGGTCCCCAGGATCAGGAACTCCAGCGCCTTGGTCCGCCCGATAAGCCGCGACAGACGCTGGGTGCCGCCGTAGCCTGGCATGATGCCGAGATTCGACTCGGTCTGGCCGATGCGGGCCGTCTCCTTCATGATGCGGAGGTGGCACGCGATAGCGATCTCGCACCCGCCGCCCATCGCGTGGCCGTTGATCGCCGCGATGACAGGTTTGGGGAACCGCTCGATCCGGCGGAGGACGCCCGTCCCGAACTTGATGAACTCCTCCAGGTTGCTGCCAGAAAACGCGGAGCCCAAGTCAGCGCCGCCGCAGAAGATCCGATCGCCGGAGCCCGTGATGATGATCGAGAGGGCCATGGGATCTTTTTCGAGCTCGGCCAGGGCGCCGTCCAGCTCCCGCATGAGCTGTTCGTTGATGGCGTTCGCCGGCGGGCGATTCAGCGTGATG
>JACQCL010000118.1 GCA_016201645.1 Candidatus Rokuibacteriota bacterium | reverse complement strand
GTTGCGGCCACCAGCGCGGCCACGTGCTGGGCCCGCCCGTACCCGTAGCGATAGCGCGCGTCGGCGGGGCGGCGCGAGAATCGGTCCGCGGCCAGGAGGAAGCTTGAGATCGTGAGGTCCGAGAGCGTGTGGAGGGCTTCCGCCAGGAGCACGAAGAGCCCCGTGAACCACCAGGTGACGAGCTTGATGACAAACACGGCCGCGTACCCGGTCAGCGCCGCCTTGAGACCCAGCGGTGACGGGGCCGGAGCTTGTCGCATGCCTCCTTCTTACACTATTTGTCGGAGACCTTCCAGCGTCATCGTGAGGCCCGCGGCTTGACACGTTCGGGGGGCTCCGTTAGAGTGAGCCGGTGTCGAAGACTGTCTGGCTGATTCCGTTCTTCCCCCTGCTCGGGACCCTCCTCAACGCGCTCTTCGGGCGGTGGATCGGCCGACACGCCCACTGGATCGCCGTCCCCGCTCTCGGGTGTTCGTTTCTGCTGTCCTGTGCAGTCTTCCTGAAAGTCTGGCGTGGCGAGACCTTCACCGGCGACCTCTTCCCCTGGATCCAGGCCGGCGCCTTCACGACGGCCGTGACGGCTCTGGTGGATCCGCTCTCGGCAGTGATGCTGGTGGCGGTCACGGGAGTGGGGTTCCTGATCCACCTGTACTCCGTCGGCTATATGCACGGGGATTCCGGCTATGCGCGCTACTTCGCCTATCTCAACCTGTTCGTGTTTTCGATGGTCATGCTGGTCCTGGCTGGGAACTTCCTCGTCCTCTACGTGTTCTGGGAGGCCGTGGGGCTCTGCTCCTACCTCTTGATCGGCTTCTGGTACACGCGCAGGTCTGCCGCCGACGCGGGCAAGAAAGCGTTCATCGTCAACCGCGTTGGTGACACCGGTTTCGCCCTCGGGGTCATGTACCTCTGGGTCGCGTTGGGCACATTGGACTACGGTGCGGTCTTTTCCAGGGTGGGAGCCCTGTCCCCGGCCACCGCCACGGTGATTGCCCTCCTCCTCTTTCTGGGGGCGTGCGGCAAGTCGGCGCAGCTCCCGCTCCACGTCTGGCTCCCTGACGCGATGGAAGGGCCGACGCCCGTCTCAGCCTTGATCCACGCGGCCACCATGGTGACGGCCGGCGTGTACATGGTGGCGCGGAGCCATGCCCTCTTCGAGCGCTCCGGCGTGGCCCTCGACGTCGTCGCGTGGGTCGGGGGGATCACGGCGCTCTTCGCCGCCACCATCGGCCTCGCTCAGACGGATATCAAGCGGGTGCTGGCCTACTCGACGATCAGCCAGCTCGGCTACATGTTCGTGGGGGTCGGCGTCGGCGCCTACGCCGCCGGGATCTTCCATCTCATCACTCACGCGTTCTTCAAGGCGCTCCTCTTCCTGGGGGCGGGGAGCGTGATCCACGCTCTCGGAGGCGAGCAGGACCTTCGGAAGATGGGCGGCCTCGCCCCGCGCATGATCCCCACGACGGTGACGTTCCTGGTGGGAGCTGCCGGCCTCGCGGGCCTTCCGCCGTTCGCCGGCTTCTTCTCCAAGGACGAGATCCTGGCTTCGGCCTACCACCGGGATCAGTTCTGGCTCTGGGGCCTGCTCCTGGTCGGCGCGTTCCTCACGGCCGTCTATATCTTCCGGGTGGTCTTTCTCGCGTTCTTCGGTGGGCCCCGGATGTCCAAACAGATCGCCCAGCACGTTCACGAGTCGCCCCTGGTGATGACCTTCCCTCTGGGCGCTCTGGCTCTCTTGACCGCAGTAGCCGGCGTCGTGGGGATCCCCTCGGCCCAGGGGACGGCCTTCGCGCGCTTCTTGAGTCCGGTATTGCCCCTCGCCGAGGAGACGGGCGGCCACGGCGCGCTCTCGGCGTACGCGCTTCTCATCCTCTCCGTGATCGTCGCGGTCGCCGGCGTGCTGCTCGCCTGGCTGCTTTACAGCAGCCGTCCCCTCAGCGCCGAAGCCATCGGTCGCCCGCGCACCTGGCTCCACGCCCTGGTTTTCAACAAGTACTACGTGGACGAGCTCTACGGAGTCCTGTTCGTCCGTCCGCTGCTCCGGATCGCCGGCTTTTGCGCCAGCGCGTTCGATCTCGGCTTCGTGGACGGGATCGTCAACGGCGTGGGGCGGCTGGTGGTGGGCTGGGCCGGATCCATGCGGAGGCTGCAGACCGGGTACGTGATGAACTACGCGCTGGCGACGCTTCTCGGCGCCGTTGCCATCGTGGGGTTCTTCCTGTCGCGATGATGCAACATCTTCTCTCGGTCGTGACGTTTCTTCCCGCGCTGGCAGCCGTCGTCATCGCGCTCTTGCCCCAGGGACGCGCCGCGCTTGTCCGCTGGAGCGCCTTCCTCGTGGCGGCGGCGACGTTCGGGGTGTCCCTCCTCCTCTATGTCCGGTTCGACGCCCGGCGCGCCGACTATCAGTTCGTGGAGCAGGTCCGGTGGATGCCGTCGTATGGGATCTCCTATCACCTGGGCATCGACGGGATCAGCCTGCTCCTGGTGCTCCTGACGACCTTCCTCACGGCGCTCGCTCTCTTGTCGTCCTGGCGGGCGGTGGAGGTCCGGGTCAAAGAGTTCGCCGTCAGCATGCTGTTCCTGGAAACGGGGATGTTGGGAGTGTTCGTCAGCCTGGATCTCTTCCTCTTCTATATCTTCTGGGAGGCCATGCTGATCCCCATGTACCTCATCATCGGGGTCTGGGGCGGACCCGATCGGATCTATGCCGCGGTCAAGTTCATCCTGTACACCCTGACCGGATCGGTGCTCATGCTGGTGGCCATCCTGGCGCTCTACTTCCAGCACGGCGGCGTGACGGGAACCTACACCTTCGACCTCCCGATCCTCGCGCGCTACGTCGTGCCGGCGGGAATCCAGGTCTGGCTCTTCCTGGCCTTCGCCCTCGCCTTCGCCATCAAGGTCCCGATGTTTCCCTTCCACACCTGGCTTCCCGACGCCCATGTCGAGGCGCCGACCGCCGGCAGCGTGCTTCTTGCCGGCGTCCTGCTGAAGATGGGAACCTACGGCTTCCTCCGCTTCTGTCTGCCGCTCTTCCCCACGGCGAGCCTGACCTTCGTCCCGTGGATCTTCCTCTTGGCGCTCGTCGGCATCCTCTACGGCGCCTGGGTCTCCATGGTCCAACCGGACCTGAAAAAGCTCGTGGCCTACTCGAGCGTCAGCCACCTGGGGTTCGTCGTGCTCGGTCTCTTCACGCTGACGCCGCAGGGCATCGTCGGGGGCATCATCCAGATGGTGAACCACGGCCTCTCCACCGGCGCGCTGTTCCTTCTGGTGGGGATCCTGTACGAGCGCCGGCACACCCGACTCATCGCCGAGTTCGGCGGGCTCTGGCAGGTGATCCCCGCGTTCTCGGCCCTCTTCCTGATCGTCTCCCTCTCCTCGCTGGGCCTTCCCGGTCTCAACGGGTTCGTCGGCGAGTTCCTCATCCTGGTCGGGACGTTCGCCTGGGCCTCCCGGCTTCCCGCTGCCGCCCCCCTCGCGTACGTCGTGCCGGGCCTGGCGACCCTCGGGATGATCTTTTCGGCGGTCTATCTGCTCTGGATGTACCAGCGCGTGTGCTTCGGGGAAATCACGACCAACGCGAACCGGGGGCTCGCGGATCTGACGCGGCGGGAGTGGGCCATGCTCCTGCCCGTCTTGCTCTTCATCGTCTGGATCGGCGTGTACCCGCGCCCCTTCACGGGGATGACGGAGGCGACCGCCGAAGCGCTGATCGCCCAGGTGCAGTCCAAGGTCGCGGTGGCCGCCGCCGGCCCGACGGGGCGCTGATGGATGCCGCCCTCCTGCCCCTGGCCCCGCTCGTCGTGGTGGCGGGGACGACGGTCGTCCTGATTCTGCTGGACCTGCTCCCGCCTCGGACCAGCAAGGTGCACCTCGGGGTCGTCGCCCTCGTGGGGATCGTGGCCACGCTCGTCTCCGCGTTGTTCCTCTGGGGGCGGGCGGGGCGGGCGTTTAGCGGCGTGGTGGTGCTGGACAACTTCGCCCTGTTCTTCGACGTCGTGATCTGCTACGCCGTGGCGCTGGTCCTCCTCCTCTCCCTCGACTACCTCCGCCGCAACGGCATGGAGAGGGGCGAGTACTACATCCTGGTCCTCTTTGCGACGCTCGGCATGCTGCTCATGGCCCATGCCGCGGATTTGATCGTGATCTTCCTGGCGCTGGAGCTGATGTCCCTGTCGCTGTATGTCCTCGCCGGCTTCTTCCAGGCAAGGCTCACGGCGGCAGAGTCCGCGATGAAGTACTTTCTCCTCGGGGCCTTCGCCACCGGCTTCTTCGTGTACGGGATCGCGCTGATCTACGGCGCCGCCGGCACCACCGCGCTGGACCGGGTCGGAGCCGCTCTGGGATCCGCGACGCGGGACCCGCTCCTTCTCATCGGGCTCGGCCTGCTCCTGGTGGGGTTCGGCTTCAAGATCTCCTCGGTCCCCTTCCATATGTGGGCGCCGGATGTGTACGAGGGCGCCCCCACCAGCGTGGCGGCGCTGATCGCGACCGGATCCAAGGCGGCGGGATTCGCGGGGCTCCTTCGCGTCCTCCTTTCCACGTTTCGGGGAGCCCAGCCGGACTGGACCGCGCTCCTGTGGGTTCTCGCGGTCCTGACGATGACCGTCGGGAACGTGGTGGCCATCGCCCAGTCAAATCTCAAGCGGATGCTGGCGTACTCCTCCATCGCTCACGTGGGGTACATGCTCGTAGGGGTCGTCGCAGGCGGGCCGCTCGGGGCCGGCGGCGTCCTGTTCTACCTCCTCGTTTACTCGTTTGCCACGGCGGGAGCGTTCGGGGTGATCCTGCTTCTTGAACGGGGGCGTCAGGAGGCCGTGAACCAGGACGACTACGGCGGCCTGGCCGCCCGTCATCCCGTGCTGGCGCTCACGCTCGCGCTCTTTCTCCTCTCGCTCATCGGGATGCCGCCCACCGCGGGCTTTGCCGGCAAGTTCTACCTCTTCGGCGCCGCCGTTCGATCGGGGTACATCTGGCTGGCGGTCATCGCGGTGCTCAACTCGGCGGTCGCCGCCTACTACTATCTTCGGGTGATCGTCTATATGTACATGCGCGACCAGGAGGGCGTGCCCACTGAGCCGGCGCCGTCCTTCGCGGGCCGTCTCGCCCTGGGGATCGCGCTCTGGGGCGTCTTCCAGCTGGGCCTCATGCCCGCGCCGGTGCTGGACCTCGCTCAAGCCGCCGTGGCCCCCCTTCTGCGCTAATGGCACGCATGGCGGAAGTCCGCCTCCCCTATCGCGGCTGGCTCTTCGACCTTGACGGCACGGTGTACCGGGGGGAGAAGCTGATACCGGGCGCGGCCGAGGTCATCGCCGCGCTCCGAGCCTCTGGCCGGCGCGTCGCCTTCCTCTCCAACAAGCCCATCCAGACTCGAGCCGACTATGCCGACAAGCTGACCCGCCTGGGCATTCCCACGAGGGCCGCGGAGGTGGTCAACTCCTCGCTGGTCCTGGCCCGTTACCTGGCCCGCCTGGATCCGGGCGCCACCTGCTTCGTCATCGGCGAGCCGCCGCTGATCGGTGAGCTTCTGGCTCACGGGCTCCAGGTCCGTGACGATCCCCAGGTAGGCTGGGTGGTCGTCGCCTTCGACAGGACCTTCACGTACGCCAAGCTCAACACGGCCCTTCAGGCGGTCAAGCGCGGGGCGCGACTGATTGCCACCAACCCGGACCGGACCTGTCCGGTTGCCGACGGCGAGATCCCCGACTGCGCGGGCATGATCGCTGCCGTCGAAGCCGTGACCGGGAAACGTGTGGAGTTGATCGTGGGAAAACCATCCCCCCTCATCCTCGAGGTGGCCCTGGACGTCCTGGGCCTGCCGGCGGCGGAGACGGTGATCGTGGGGGACCGGATCGAGACCGACGTGACCATGGGGAAGGCCCTTGGACTCCATACGGTTCTGGTCCTCTCGGGTGTCACGGCGTCCGACGACACTCGGATCGCCGACCTCAAGCCAGATCACGTGCTCGCGTCCATCAAGGAGTTGCTTAACCCGGAGGGGGGCTGAGCGGCTGAGCCCCCCTTCCGGACCTCCCCCGGGGGTTGCGCCGGCAAAGCCGGCGCTCGAACATGGGTCACATGAGTCGTTTGGTGCTCTGATGAGCCGGTTGAGCGTCCTGGAAGACCGGCGGTTCGACGCCCTGATCATCGGAGGAGGGATGGCCGGCGCCGGCGTGGCGCGGGATCTGGCCCTGCGCGGCGCCTCGGTGGTTCTCTTCGAGAAGGGCGACTTTGCCTCGGGGACCACGGGGCGCTCCTCCAAGCTCATCCACGGCGGGCTCCGGTATCTCGAGCTCTTTGATTTCGGCTTGGTGCGGGAGTCACTCAGGGAGCGGGAGACGCTCGGGCGCCTGGCCCCGCACCTGATCCGCCCGCTCCCCTTTCTGATCCCGATCTACCGCGGCTCGCCTCTCGGCCTCATCAAGGTCCGGATCGGCCTCACGCTGTACGACTGGCTCACCCCGGGGAAGCCGAGGGAGCGCTACCGCGTGATCCCGCCCGAGGCGGCGCTGGCGCTGGAGTCCGAGATCCGCGGCGAAGACCTCAGCGCCGCAGGCTACTACTTCGACGACCTCCTGCTCTCTCCCGAGCGCCTCTGCCTGGAAAACGTTCTCTCCGCCTGCCGGCATGGGGCCCGGGCCTTCAACTACGTGGAGGTTGAGGACATCCTGACCGGCCCGAAGGGGATCGAGGGCCTGCGGGTCCGGGATCTCCTGACGGATCAGGTTCACGCGGTGCGGGGGCAGGTGATCGTCAACGCGGCAGGTCCCTGGGTAGATCGGATTCGAAGGCTGGCCGGGATCTCGGACCGGAGGTCGCAGGTCATCCGGACCACGAAGGGCATCCACTGTCTCCTGCCGCGCCTGACCGAGCACGCCGTCTATATGGGAACGAAGGACGAGCGCATGATCTTCGTGATCCCCTGGAGGGAGTTTTCCCTGGTTGGGACCACGGACACAGACTTCGACGGAGACCCCGACCGCCTGTGGGCCACGCGGGACGAGGTGGCGTACCTTTTGGGGGAATTGCGGCGGGTGCTTCCGGATCCCCGGGTGGCGGCCGCCAACGTCTTGTACACCTACGCCGGGATCCGTCCCCTGACGTACGAGGCGGGGAAATCCCCGTCCAAGGTGTCCCGCCAGCATCGAGTCTGGGTTGAGGGTCCCGGGGGAACGTTTCTCACGATCACGGGAACGAAGCTGACCTGTTTCCGGAGCCTGGCCGAGAAGGTGGGCGACCTCGTCATGGAGCGGCTCGGCCGCCGGGCGCGCTCGTCCACTGCCTGGCTTAGCCTCGACGGCCAAGACGAGCGGGTGCGCGGCTCTCTGGAGGTACGTGCGTGGATGGACGTCTCCGGCGAGATGGCCGCGACCGGGCTTGGGCGCGATAGCTTGGAGCGGCTCGTCGAGACCTACGGGCGAAGCTACGTGCGCGTCCTCGATCTGGCCCGAAAGCTCCCCGACGGCGGCGCCCGGCTCTGCTCGCGAAATCCTGAGATCGTTGCCCAGCTCTATTATGCGGTAGCAGAGGAACTGACGGTCTCGCTCGGAGACTTCCTGCTTCGTCGTACGGGCATCGGAACCAGCTCCTGCCAGGGGCTCGACTGCGCCCTGTCCATCGCGGCGCGGATGGGGGACCTGCTGGGGTGGAACTCGCGGCGGCGGGAGGCCGAGCTCTCCGCGTATCACCACACCGTTGCGCGAAGCCGCCGGTTTCGGGATAGTTGAGGCGCCTCGGTCGAGGATGCTGACGCAATCGGACAGGATCAGGCTGGCGGCTCACCGGGGCGGGGCGCTCCTCTGGCCCGAGAACAGCCTGCTCGCCTTCCGAAACGCCATCGCACTCGGGGCCGACTTCCTGGAGCTCGATGTTCATCTCAGCAGAGACGGGGAGGTGGTGGTGATCCACGATGCGACGCTCCCCAGGACCACCACGGGGGTGGGCGCGGTGCAGGATCTCGCGCTCGCCGAACTCCGGGCGCTCTCCCTCAAGGACAAGGACGGCCGGGTGACGGCCGAGACGATCCCCGGCCTCAACGAGGTGGCCGAGCTGGCCGGGCCAACCCCGCTAGGGCTCCTGCTTGAGATTAAAGTGGACAGCGGGCGCGCCCGGTACCCGGGCATCGAGGAGAAGGTATTCGCGATCCTCGACCGTCACGGGCTGACCAGGCGCGCCGTCGTCGTGTCGTTCGAGCCCGAAACGGTCCGTCGCGTCCGCGAGCTTCGCCCCGAGGTCCGAGCGGGCGCGCTCCACTCTCCACGAACGCTGAGGCAGCGGCGCTTGAGCGTCGGATCCGCGATCGACGAGCTTTGGAAAGGCGGTGGCGCCTTCGTGGGGCTCCAGCACTCGCTTGTCTCTGCTGAGAGCCTGGCGCTCGCGCGAAAGAGGGGCCTGCTCCTCGGTGTGTGGACCGTCAACGAGGCGGACGACATCCGGCGATTCATTGATCTGGGGGTCGACGTGCTGATCACGGACCGGCCGGACCTGGCCAAAAAGCTGCTGAACCGTTAGGGGAAAGACGATTGTGAAGCCGATCGCGTGGACTGTGCCGGCCGGGGGGCCTTGTGCGAGGCTCCGAGCCCGGGAGGCCGAAGATTCCCTTTGAGATTGATGACTTTGCTCCCCTTGTCTTTGACCCTGAGGTGTGATAGTTTTCCTATTCACATGGCCCCGGAAGGCGATCGGTCCTCATGGCGGGACCTCGGCTCCTACGCCTTTGTCGGGACCACGTTCGTCATGTGCGTCGTAGTCGGCCTCGCCGGCGGCTACTGGGCCGACCGGTGGCTTGGCACCCAACCGTGGTTGCTGTTGCTCGGTCTCGGGGTCGGCATCGCGGCGGGGTTCATGAACCTCTTTCACGCGATAAAACGTTTGAGCGAAACCGACGATGCCCGGTGATCTGTCCGCGCGTGTGACGATGAGCGGACTCGCCGCCGTCCTGGGCCTGACAGCTGCCGCGGGATGGATCGGCGGCGCCCAATGGGCGGCGGGAGTTGCCGGCGGGGGCGCCATCGCCCTCGTCAATTTCCGCTGGCTCGCTCTGAGCGTGGCGGACATTGCCGCGCTCGCCAGGGAGGACCGAACAGCCGTGGTGGGATGGCGCGGCATGTGGCTTCGCCACCTCCTGACGGTTGGGGCCCTCGGATTCTTCGTCGGGGGCGGCTGGGCCCATCCGCTCGCGGTGATCGTGGGTCTTTCGGTCCTCCCGCCCGTTCTGGTCGCTCAGGGTCTCCGCGCCGCCCGCGAAACAGACTGACTTCATGGGAAGTCTTGAGCATCCGCCGATCTTTGAGATCCCCGGGATCCCGGACCACCTGACCTACACGTGGGTGGCCATGGCGCTCCTGGGGATCCTCGCGCTGGTGGCGTCCCGGCGGCTCGAGATGGTTCCCCGGGGGCTCCAGAACTTCATGGAGATCGTGCTCGAACAGTTTCTGACCCTCATCGATGACGTGCTGGGGCACGAGGGCCGTCGATACCTCCCGATCCTGGCGACGCTGGGGCTGTTCATCCTCACCTCGAACCTGATGGGTCTCGTGCCGGGGCTGGTGGCCCCCACGGCGAACCTCAACACGACGGCGGCCTGCGCGCTGATCGTCTTCTTCACCTATCACTGGATCGGCATCCGGAAACAGGGGTTCCGCGCGTACGCGCGACACTTTATGGGGCCGGTCGTGTGGCTCGCGTGGCTGATGATCCCGATCGAGATCGTCAGCCATCTGGCCCGCCCCCTCTCGCTGTCGGTCCGCCTCTTCGGCAACATGACGGGCGGGCACATCCTGCTCGCGGTCTTCTTCTTCCTCATGGGGTTCGATGGGATGCTGGGCTGGGCGCTGACCGGCTCGCTTGGGGGCGTTCTGCTCGGCGCGCCCGCGGCGCTGATCATGGTCGTGTTCACGGTCGGGTTCCTGTACCCGTTGAAAATCCTTGTCGCGTTCTTGCAGGCGTTCATCTTTGTCATGCTCTCGATGCTCTACATTGCCGGCGCCATTGAGGAGGCCGAGCACCACTAATGCACACACCACCACAGAAGGAGGGCAGTCCGTGAGACGCTCACTGGTCTTTGTGTTGATGGCCGTGCTTGCGATCCCTGGGGCGGCTGCGGCGGCCGAGCCGACAGCCGGTGACAACTGGCTCAAGCCCTTCGCGGCGATCGCGGCCGGGATCGGGATGGCGATCGCCTCCGGGTTGTGCGGTCTCGGGCAGGGGCGGGCGACCGCCAGCGCGGTGGACGCCATGGCGCGCCAGCCGGGCGCTGCGGGGCGCATTCAGACGGCCATGATCATCGGTCTCGCGTTGATCGAGTCGCTCGCGCTGTACGTGCTCGTGATGGGGATCCTGCTCTTGTTCGTCAAGTGGCCCGCCTGAGATAGCTTTCCGGCACGCGGGCCTCCGGGTTCCCCCGGATGCCCGCGCGGGGCTTCGATGACGCCTCGATCGAACTTCAAGATCCCCAAGATCCCCGAGATGACGATCCGTCGTCTCTCGGTGTACACGCGCTGTCTGCTCCAGCTAGAAGAGGACGGGGTCAAGACGATCTCATCCGAGGAACTGGCGGAGCGCTTCAACCTCAACTCCGCCCAGGTGCGAAAGGACCTCGCGTACTTCGGTGAGTTCGGCGTGCGCGGCACCGGGTATTACGTGTCGGGGTTGAAAGCCGAGCTGCAGAAGATTCTGGGCCTCGATCGCGAGTGGCAGGTGGCGCTGGTGGGTTTCGGGAATCTCGGGTCCGCGCTCTTCCACTACAAAGGGTTCATCCGCCAGGGCTTCAGGATCTCGGCGATCTTCGATGACGATTCGCGGAAGGTCGGGCGGACCGTGGAGGGTGTGCCGATCCTCCCGCTCGGGGACCTCGCCCGCGAGGCCAAGGGGCGGAATCTGCAGATCGGGATCGTGGCCGTCCCGGCCGAGGCGGCTCAGACCGTTGCGGACCGGCTCGTCGCGGCAGGGGTCAAGGCCATCCTGAACTTTGCCCCGACCCGGCTCAAGGTTCCGAAAGACGTGCGCCTGCAAGTCGTGGACCTGTCCATCGAGCTGGAGACGCTCAGCTTTTATCTCGCTCAAGTGACCCGCTGATCCGGGCTGTTTGACGCTTCCCCGTTCCGGTGGTATTGGATTCATGTCGTTCATGATCGTGCCGGTCCAACCCTTCCTGCTTGCCGAGTGGGCCCCGTTTCAGGCGCTCTCCGGGGCCTTCGCCAAGGGAGATCCCTGCCTTTCTGTGGACGGCCTCTGGGGGTCGTCGCGCGCCCTGGTTCTCTCGGCGCTCCTTCGGGGGGCCAACCGTCCCGCCCTGGTCTTGGTTCCCGATCTCTCGGCCCTTCACCGGATGTGCCAGGATCTCCGATTCTTCGAGGCCGCTCTGGCGGAGGCCCCGTGGCGCGCTCAGGAATTTCCCCCGAGCCAGCCCTCATTCTGGCGGGGGGGGCGTCAGCGGGAGACCGAGGGGGAGCGCGCTTGGGTCTGCCACCGCCTCCTCAGGGGAGAGCCGCTCACGGTGGTGACGACCCCCGCGGCCCTGGCCTCGCCCCTGCTGCCGCCCGACGAATTCCGGCGCCTCACGCTCGGCCTCACCGTGGGACAGGAGTTGGCGCGGGAGGAACTTCTCGAGCGGCTGACGGCGGCAGGATACGAGCGCGTGGAAACCGTCGTCGAGGTCGGGCAGTGGGGCCTGCGCGGCGGGATCGTGGATATCTTCTCGCCCGCGCGGGAGCAGCCGGTCCGTGTCGAGTTCTTCGGTGATGAGATCGAATCGCTCCGCCTCTTCGATCCCACCTCGCAGCGAGCGGTTGAAACGGTCCAGTCCGTCGAGGTCCTCCCGCTGACGCTCGGAGGGGAGGCAGGGACCCCGCTCCTCTCCTATCTTCCTGCCGAGGCCCCGGTCATTCTGGATGGCCCGTCCCTCTTGGAGGCTCCCCCGGACGATGCCCCGTCGCCGATCCCGCTCGGTGAGTTGTTGAAAGGGCGCCGGCGGATCGAGCTCGGGCTCCTGGCGGCCGCGCCGCCGGATCCGAATGCTGGGCATTTCGGCCTCGAGACGCGGTCGGTCGGAAGTTTTCGGGGACAGTTCCGCCAGCTCGCCCTCGAGCTCGCCTCGTGGCGACGCGAAGGTTTCAGGGTTCGCCTCATCTGCCAGGACGAGGCTCAGGCCCGCCGCCTGAAGCAGATCCTCTTCGAGCACGGGTTCGAGACAGTCGAAGGCGCCTCGTTGCTGGGAGCGGAGGGGCTGGGAATCCTGGTGGGCGAGTGCGCCCAGGGATTCTCCATTCCCGCGCTCGGGATCATCATCCTGACCGAGGAGGAACTCTTCGGCGCCCGGCGGCGAACCCTGCGCCGGCCACACTACCAGCGCGGGGCTGCCCTCACCGCGTTCACCGATCTTGAGGTCGGCGACCTGGTCGTCCACGAGGAGCACGGGATCGGGCGCTACCTGGGGTTGAAAACGCTTCCCGTGGACGGGCGTCAGGGGGATTTTCTCCTCCTGGAGTACGCGGAAGGGAACCGTCTCTATCTCCCCGTGGAGCGGCTGAGCGTGATCTCCAAGTACCTGGGGAGTGACGGCGCGGAGGTGCGACTGGACCGGTTGGGCGGGACCTCCTGGCAGCGCGTGAAAGAGTCGGTGCGGGCGGCCCTCCGCCAGATGGCGGAAGAGCTCCTTCACCTCTACGCGGCGCGCTCGGTCCTCGAGGGCCACGCCTTCGGCGAGGAGACCCCCTGGCAGCGGGAGTTCGAGGCGGCCTTCCGCTTCGAGGAGACCCCCGATCAGTTGCGGGCCATCGAGGAGGTCAAGGCCGACATGGAGCGGCCCCGGCCCATGGACCGGCTGGTGGCCGGCGATGTCGGGTACGGCAAGACGGAGGTCGGGCTCCGCGCGGCCTTCAAGGCCGCGATGGACGGCAAACAGGTCGCCCTCCTCGTGCCCACCACCATCCTGGCCCAGCAGCACTGGGCGACCTTCACGGAGCGCTTTGCGCCGTTCCCGCTACGGGTCGAGCTGCTGTCGCGCTTCCGGTCCCCGAAAGACCAGAAGGCGGTGGTGGCCGGGCTCCGGCAGGGGACGGTGGACATCGTGATCGGAACCCATCGCCTCCTCTCGCGAGACGTCGCCTTCCGGGATCTGGGGCTCCTCATCGTGGATGAAGAGCACCGGTTCGGGGTGGCTCACAAGGAACGGATCAAGAAGTTTCGAAAATCGGTGGATGTCCTCACCCTGACGGCGACCCCCATCCCTCGCACGCTCTACATGTCCCTCTCGGGGGTCCGGGATCTTTCGATCATCGAGACCCCGCCCCCGGACCGCCTGCCCGTGGAGACCTTCGTCGCTCCGTTCAACCGAGCGCTGGTCCGGGACGCCCTCGAGCAGGAGCTGGCCCGGGGCGGCCAGGTCTTCTTCGTCCACAACCGGATCCAGTCCCTCCCGTCCATGACCGCGTTCATCCAGCGGCTCCACCCGCGCGCGCGCGTGGTGATGGCCCACGGCCAGATGCGGGAGAAGGACCTGGAAGACGTCATGCTGCGATTCGTCGGCGGCCAGGCCGACGTCCTGGTCTCCACCGCCATCGTCGAGTCGGGCCTCGACATTCCCGCGTCGAACACCATCGTGGTGAACCGGGCCGATCGGTTCGGCCTCGCCCAGCTTTACCAGTTGCGCGGGCGCGTGGGGCGGGAGCGCCAGCAAGCGTACGCCTACCTGTTGATCCCGGCCGACGGCCGGGTGGACGAGACCGCCCAGAAGCGCCTGCGCGTCATCCAGGAGCTTACCGAGCTCGGCTCAGGCTTCAGGCTGGCGCTTCGGGATCTGGAGATCCGCGGGTCCGGGAATCTCCTGGGCGCCGAGCAGCACGGCCACATCGCCGCCGTCGGCTTTGATCTCTATTCGAAGCTCCTCGGCGAGGCCGTGAGAGAATTGAGGGGAGACCCGACTGAGGACGCTCTCGAGCCGGTGGTGACGGTGGAGGTGGAAGCGCGGCTGCCCGAGACCTACGTGCCCGAGGTGGGTCAGCGGCTGGCTTTCTACAAGCGGCTCGCCGGGATCACGCGCGTCGAGGAGATCGCGGAGGTCCGCGCTGAGCTCCGCGACCGCTTCGGTCCGCTTCCGCCGCCGGTGTCGCACCTCCTCGAGGTCGTCGAGCTCCGTGCCATGGGGCGGCAGCTCGGCATCGAGCGGGTCGAGGCGGTGGGGGGCAAGGCCCTCTTGACCTTCTCGCCGGTCACGTCGGTCTCTCCCGAGCGGCTGCTCCGCGCCATCCGCGCCGAGCCCGGACGGCTGCGCCTGCGGAAGGAATTTGTCCTCGAGGCGACGCTGCCCCGGGGGCCGTGGTCCGAGGTTCGGCGGGCCCTGGGAATGCTGCTGGACACGCTTCGATGAGCGCGCGGCGACCGCTCTTCCGCCTGTCGTTCCTCTTCCTCGTCGCCTCGCTTCTCTCCGCCGGGTGCGGATGGTTCTCGCGGGAGGAGGCGATGCCCGCGGGTTCGGTGTCGGAGGCCGTCCGTGATGTCCAGGCGAAGGCTCAAGCCGGGGACACACCAGTCTGGAAGACCGCACCCGTCGGCCCTCCGGATGGGCCCGACGTCGTGGACCGGGTGATTGCCGTGGTGAACAACGACGCGATCACTCTGAGCGAGCTGCAGGAGGGCCTGGCCTACTACCTGTCCGAGTCCAAGGAAACGGTGAAACCCGAGCAGGAGGCGGAGCTCAAGCAGCGGTTGCTGAGCCGGCTGATCGAAAGTCGGCTGCAACTCCAGGAGGCGAGCCGGGAGCAGCTCACCGTGGACGAGGCGGAGGTCAACGAGCAGTTGGCCGACGTGATGAAGCGGTTCGAGGCGAAGACTGAGGAGGAGTTCGAGAGGCTCATCAAGGCCCAGGGGCTGACGCTGGCCGGAGTGAAGAAACGGCTCCGGGACCAGGTGATGATTCAAAAGGTGATCCAGCGGAAGGTCCAATTCCGGATCTCGGTGACCGAGCCGGAGATCGAGAAGTATTTGCTCGAAAACCGGGAGAAGCTGGAGACTGGGCTCTCCTACCATGCCCGCCACATTCTCATCACGCCGACCCCCCCGGGGGACGAGGCGGGGTGGCAGGCGGCCCGGGCTCAGGCCGAGGAGGTCTGGGCCAAGGTTCGCGAGGGGGAGGATTTCGCCGAGCTCGCCAAGCGGTATTCCCAGGATCCGACGGCAAAGGAGGGCGGGGACCTCGGAGTGTTGAAGCAGGGGGAACTGGCCGCCGATCTCGAGGGCCAGATCCTCCGGTTGCGCCCCGGGGAAGCCTCAGCTCCTCACCGGTCCACGCTGGGCTTTCACATCTTCAAGCTGGAATGGAAGGAGAGCCTCTCGGGGGAGGCCTTGGCGCAGGCCAAGCGGCAGATCCGGGATATCCTCTTCCGGCAGAAGTACGCCGCCCGTTCGGCGGCCTGGCTCGACGAGATAAAGAAGCGCGCGATCATCGACATTCGGTTGTAGAAAAATAGTTGACAAGCTTGTCGGGCCTGAGCGAAAATACAAATGGAACGTTCGCAGTGCCTCGCGAACAAATCAGAACCCTCCAGTGGGAATAATCTCGCTGAGCAA
The DNA here is from genome assembly GCA_016201645.1 of Candidatus Rokuibacteriota bacterium. GTDB lineage: Bacteria > Methylomirabilota > Methylomirabilia > Rokubacteriales > CSP1-6 > JACQCL01. Next base: position 1,550 of record JACQCL010000118.1, on the reverse strand, counting down.
TTCTTGAACAAGCCTCAGAGAGGCTTCTGTCAGGTCGGACCAGGGTCTTCCCGCCGTTCGGCCGGACGACAACGAGGAGTATTCGATGACCGCCCGCCCAACCGACTTAGCCCGGCCGTCCGCGGCAGCCGGTTCCCCCTGTTCTCAGCGAGGCTCGCAGGCCAGGAGGTAAACGGATGAACCTCTCGGAACTCAAAGAGAAGACCATTTCGGAACTCAACACCATCGCCAAGGACCTGAACGTCCAGGGGTTCAGCGGGCTCCGAAAGCAGGAGCTGATTTTCAAGATCCTCCAGGGCCAGGCCGAGAAGGACGGGCTCATCTTTGCCGAGGGGGTGCTGGAGGTCCTCCCTGACGGATTCGGCTTCCTGCGGGCCCCCGACTACAACTACCTGCCGGGTCCCGACGACATTTACGTCTCTCCCTCCCAGATTCGCCGCTTCGACCTCAGGACAGGCGACACGATCTCCGGGCAGGTCCGGCCTCCCAAGGATACCGAGCGCTACTTCGCCCTCCTCAAGGTCGAGGCGATCAACTTCGAGACGCCTGATGCCGCCCGGGAGAAGATCTTCTTCGACAACCTCACCCCGCTCTATCCGATGGAGCGGATCCGGCTGGAGCACGACGGGGACGAGCTGACGACCCGGGTCATGGATCTCCTCACGCCGATCGGCAAGGGCCAGCGCGGCCTCATCGTGGCGGCACCGCGCACCGGCAAGACGATGATGCTCCAGAACCTCGCCCACGCCATCGCCAAGAATCACCCCGAGGTGTATCTCATCGTGTTGCTGATCGACGAGAGGCCGGAAGAGGTGACCGACATGCAACGCTCGGTAAAGGGAGAGGTCATCTCCTCCACCTTCGACGAGCCGCCCCAGCGGCACGTCCAGGTGGCCGACATGGTGATCGAAAAGGCCAAGCGGTTGGTCGAGCACAAGCGGGACGTGGTGATTCTCCTGGACTCCATCACGCGCTTCGCCCGGGCCCATAACGCCATCATCCCGTCGTCGGGCAAAGTGCTCTCCGGCGGCCTTGACGCCAATGCGCTCCAACGCCCCCGGCGCTTCTTCGCCCAGGCGCGGAACATCGAAGAGGGCGGCTCGCTGACGATCATGGCCACGGCCATCGTGGACACCGGCAGCCGCATGGACGACGTGATCTTCGAGGAGTTCAAGGGCACCGGCAACATGGAGGTCCACCTGGATCGCCGCCTGATGGACAAGCGCATCTTCCCCTCCATCAATATCGAGCAATCGGGCACGCGGAAGGAGGAGCTGCTCCTGGAGAAGGACGAGCTTTCGAAGGTCTGGCTCCTCCGCAAGGTCCTCTCCCAGCTGAACCCGGTGGAGGCCATGGAGCTCCTGTTGGACAAGCTCAAGCTGACCAAGACCAACAAGGAGTTTCTGAGCGCCATGAATCAGCTGGGATAGCCCAATTCCCCTGAAATTCCTTGCGTTTTTCCCGCCTTCCTGGTAGAGTGTAAACTTCTTGAGGAGGTGCGCCGTGAAGGCGGGCATTCATCCTGAGTACGTCGAAACAACCATCACGTG
>JACQCL010000117.1 GCA_016201645.1 Candidatus Rokuibacteriota bacterium | reverse complement strand
GGGGGGCGCCCCAGCTCGACCCCTCTCACCACGAGCGCCAGGGTGTGGACGACCCAGGCCGCCTGGGTCAGCAGCGACGTCGCGCGATACACGGCATCCCGGCGCTGAATCAGGTGGGCTAGGGCCAAGAGAGTTGCCCCCACGTATCCCACGAGGGCCAGGTCAAAGAGAACCGGGTTCAATGCTCCCCCTTCACTGCTCGAAACCCAGCAAAAAACTTGGGAAAAGTCTATCAGCCCGGCCGAGAACTTTCAACTGAGAGTTGACAGTCCCGAGTGGCCCGCCTACCCTGCCTCTGCCGAAGCAACTCTCACACTCAGGAGGACCCGTCTGTGAGCCTGGGGCTCTTTCGCCTTGACGATCGTGTGGCCATCGTGACCGGAGGAGGAACGGGAATCGGAAAGGCCATTGCTTTGGCCTTTGCCGAAGCCGGAGCCCACGTCGTAGTCGGGAGCCGCAAGATCGAGCACCTGGAGCCCGTGGCCCAGGCGATTCGAGAGCGCAGTCGGCGGTCGCTGGCGCTGGTTGTGGATGTCCGAAACGTCAATCAGGTAGAGCAGCTCGTCGAGCGGACCGTCGCAGAGTTCGGGAAGATCGATATCCTGGTCAACAATGCGGGGGCAAGCTTCCTGGCTCCCGTTGAAGGGATCACCCCGAACGGCTGGAATACCGTCGTGGGGATCAATCTGACGGGAGTCTTCCTCTGTTCCAAGGCCGCCGGACCTCACATGATCAAGCAGCAGCGGGGCGTCATCATTAACATCGCGTCCATCGCCGGCGAGCACGGCTCGGTGCTCATGGCCCCCTACGCGGCGGCGAAGGCCGGGGTCATGAACTTCACGAAGACCCTGGCCCTGGCCTGGGCCCGCCACGGGATCCGCGTCAACGCCATCGCGCCCGGACCGATCCTGACCGAAGGGTTCGAAGGCGTGTTGGGCATGAGCGGCGGGGAAGGCAAGGAGATCTCACGGCGAGTGGCTGAATCAGTTGCCATGGGGCGCTGGGGACGTCCTGAGGAGGTGGCTTACCCGGCCCTACTGCTGGCCTCCGACGCTTCGAGCTACATGACCGGAACCACCATTTTCGTGGACGGCGGTCCGTCACCCCGCCACTGACGTCAGGATTCGAGCGGCGCGAGCTGGATGAGGCTGGGGGTGGCCCGCCAGTATCCTTTACGGCGAGCGATCAGGTCCAGGTGTGGCGTTCCCCAGTCTTCGATCAGTGCGGAGCCCGCGTTCCACCGGACCCGCCGATCCACGCCCTTGAGGTATCCCCGGCACACATCGCAGGCCTCGACGAGGTACCCTTCCTCCGGCCCTTCAGCGGCCAGGCGGGTCAGGGTTTTGGCATCTCGATTGTCGCAAAAGGGGCAGCGCAGCCGGCCGATGGTCCAGCGCCCCCCGCACAGCGCGCAGCAGAGCCAGCGCTTGCCGTCTTCCCCGAGGTCGCCGAACGAGGGCGGGGCCCCGCAGAACGGGCATGAGCCGGCGTCCCAGATGTCGGGGGAGAAGTGACCTTTGACATCGGCGAAGTAGGCTTCCAGCGCGGGGCGGAGCCCCAGGTAGGTCACGAAACTCAGCAGGTCGCCTGAGATTTCCAGCGTGTCGGGACGCGAACCTTCGCTCCTGCTTCCGAGCCCGGGCAGAAGGGCCACCGGGGTCAGGCGACCGGCGTCCCAGGCCTCGGCGAATCGGCTGATCGCTTCGGCCTCCCCCTCACCGATGGTGGACAGCTCGTCGAGGACGGGGAGCAGGAGCGGCTCGAGCGATTCAGGGTCAAAGCGCGGGGGCCCTTCGAGGATCAGGGACGTGCCACGGCTCCAGCGCTCCTGGCACGCCTCTGGATCCCAGCGAAGCGTGGGAAGTCCCGCCGGAGACCAGCGGCTCCAGGCATCGAGGACCACCCCGTAGAGGCGCAGGGATTCGCGGAAGTGAGGTCGGCGGGCGAGGAGGTCTTCCCACTCGGCCGTGAGCGCGGCGGGATCGGGCGCTGTCGGGTTCAGGAGAGGTCCAGTGTGACGGCGTCGCCGGCGTAGACGTTCAGGCTGTCGGGCCTCAGGTAGCCGACCACGGTAATGCCGAGTTGCTCCGCCAGGCTGATGGCCATTTCGGTGGGCGACGTGCGAGACGCCACCAGCGGCACGCCCATGCGGGCGGCCTTCAGCAGCATCTCCGAAGAGACCCGGCCTGTTGAGAGAAGAATGCGGTCGGTGGTCGGGATCCCTCTAAGGAGCGCCTCGCCCTTGACCTTGTCGACCGCGTTATGACGGCCGACGTCCTCGGCGATGACGAGCAGCCGATCTCCGTTGCTCAGGGCCGCCCCGTGGATCCCCCGCGAAGCCCGGTAATTCACGGCCGCGGCAAAGAGCTCTCGCATCCCATGGAACAGCTGCTCGGGCCGCACCCTGAGCGACGACCGGATCTGCGGGAAGAGTCGGGGGTCGATCCGAAAGGTAATG
>JACQCL010000116.1 GCA_016201645.1 Candidatus Rokuibacteriota bacterium | reverse complement strand
GTCGAGGAGCTGCTCTATCCGGCCATGGAGGACTTCGCTGTCAACTTCATCATTGACAAGGGGCTCCACGCCCGGACTCTCCGCTACGCCCTCCGCCCGTTCACCCTTGTCGCGGCCACCACCCGGCCGGGGATGCTGTCGTCCCCCCTCAGGGAGCGGTTCGGGATTTTCCACCACCTGGACTTCTACTCCGAAGAGGAGCTCCGCCAGATTGTCCTGCGCTCGGCCACCATCCTGGGCGCCTCCGTTGAGCCGCCGGGGGCGCAGGAGATCGCCCGGCGGGCCCGAGGCACCCCGCGGATCGCCAACCGCCTTCTCCGCCGCGTCAGGGACTACGCCCAGGTCAAGGGGGACGGCCAGATCACGCGGGAGGTGGCCCACGATGCCCTGGACCGGGAAGGGGTGGACGGCCGCGGGTTGGACCGCCTGGACCGTCGCTTCCTGACCGCCATCATCGAGCAGTACGGCGGGGGGCCGGTCGGGATCGAGGCCGTCGCTGCTACGATCAACGACGAGGCCGAGACGCTCGCCGAAATGGTGGAACCCTACCTCCTGAAGATCGGCTTCATCGTGCGGAGCCCCAACGGCCGACGGGCCACGGCTCCCGCCTATTCGCATCTGGGCTATCAGGCCCCCGCCGCTACCGGCGGGCAGGGGCAGCTTCCGCTCTAAGGGGTGATCGGGGTGTCTCTACTGGGTGGGCTGGGGAAATTACTCATCGGTTTCGGGGTCGTCATGATAGTTCTGGGAGGGATATTCCTCTTTTTGGGGAATTTATCGGGGAAAGTACCTTGGATTGGACGACTGCCCGGCGACATCTATATCGAGCGAGGAAACTGGAGTTTCTACTTTCCCCTCGCCACGTCGATCCTCCTCTCAATCATTCTGACCCTCATCTTTTCCCTCTTCGGCCGGCGCTAGGTTCCTCGGAAGGGGACTGCGCCCCCCTTCCGAATCCTCCCCCCGAAACAGGTTGCGCGGGCAAAGCCCGCGCTCGAACCGCTCTCGCGCTGGCGGTCCTCCTCTTGCTCGCGCCCCGGGCCTTCGCCAACGGGGCGGTCCGCGTGGCGGTGGCTGACGGGCAGCGGAGCGTCGAGGTGAGCGGGGGAGCGATCCTGGTCACCGACCTCGCGGGGCAGCCGTTATTGTCGGGACGCCCGGCCTCGGTGAAAGTGTCGCTGCGGAATGGAGGGCTCGACGTGGAGGGCCTCCGCGTTACGGCCGCGCGCCTCTGGCCGTCGGAGTCGGGCGCTCTCAAATTGAACGGTCGGGAATATCCGGGATTGTTGGATGTCCTGAAGAACGGCGACGGGCTTGTCGTCGTGAATGAGCTCGCCTTCGAGGAGTACGTGGCCGGTGCCCTCAAGGCGGAGGCTTCGGACAAGTGGCCCCTGGAGATGCTGAAGGCCCAGGCCATCGTGGTCCGCACCTACGCCGCCTATCACCGCCAGCTCAACGCCGCCAAACCCTTCCACCTCGTGGCCTCGACGACTCACCAGCAGTACGCGGGCCGGGTGGTCGAGACCTCTCCCGTGTGGCAGGCGGTGCGGGACACCGAAGGACAGGTCCTCCTCTGGGAGAGCCAGCTCTTCCCGGCCTTCTATCACACCGATAGCGGCGGTCACACGGAGGAGCCGCGACTGGTCTTCGCCGCTCGGAACATGCCGGGCCTGAGGGCGGTGCGCTCCGAATTCTCCGGTACCTCGCCCTACTTCACCTGGAACCTCAACATCCCGATCGCGCTGCTGACCGACATGCTCAACAGGGGGGGCGTGTCCGTGGGCACGGTCGTACGGCTGGAGGTGCTCCAGCGCTCCCGGTCCCTCCGCGTGCTGCGGCTGGCTATCCACGGCACGCGCGGGACCACCACCCTGTCGGGGGCTGACTTCCGGCGGCTCTTGGGTTACGACATGCTGAGGAGCACCCTCTTTGCCGTGGCGGTGGACGGCCGGTACGCGCGCTTCGCGGGCCGCGGTTACGGTCATGGCGTCGGGATGGATCAGTGGGGAGCCAAGGCTATGGCCGAGCAGGGGTATAGCGCGTCCCAGATCTTGGAGTACTTCTACCCCGGCGCGACGATCCCGACGCTTCAATGATCAGCTGGCGTGGCTGGCAGGCGTCCCCCGGCTGACGATGTCCGGACACAGATGGTAGATTGCCTGACAACGCCCCAAGAGCACTCTTCAATCGTTTCAACAGGTTGGGGCACGGCCATTAGCTGGCAAAGAGGTTGCTCTTTTGGCTGCCCGGAGGGGATAACCATGAGGCGATTTGTGGCAGGCTTGTTCGTTCTGGCGCTCTGGGTGGGGGCCGCATTCGCCCAGGATGATGTCTGGCGGACGCAGATGACGGACGGCATGAGCCTGTACCAGCAAGGGCGCTATGCCGAGGCCGAGGAGAAGTTCTCGGCTGCGCTCAAGGAGGCTGAGCCGTTCGGGCCGGATGACCCCCGGCTGGCATCGAGCCTCAACAACCTCGCGTCACTCTCCGCCGCTCTGGGGCGTGCCGCTCAGGGTGAGCCCCTTTCCCGGCAGGCGCTGGCGATCAGGGAGAAAGCGCTCGGGACGGACCACCCCGACGTCGCCCAGAGCCTCGATAACCTGGGGTCACTCCTTGCCGCCCAGGGTCGGTATGCCCAGGCCGAGCCGCTCCTCCGGCGGGCGCTGGCGATCCGGGAGAAGGCGTTGGGGCCAGAGCACCCCGACGTCGCTCAGACCCTCAACAACTTGGTGGAGCTCTATCGCGCCCGCGGCAAGGCCGCTCAGGCCGAACCACTCTGCCAGCGGGCCCTGGCGATCCAGGAAAAGGCTCTCGGGCCCGAACACGCGGACGTGGCGACGAGCCTCAATAACCTGGCAGGGGTGTACTTGGCCAGGGGTCAGTACGGTCGGGCTGAGCCACTTTACCGGCGGGCGCTGGCGATCCGGGAGAAGGCGTTGGGGCCAGAGCATCCCCTCGTGGCCACGAGCCTGAATAATCTGGGAGTGCTCCATCTCGCCCGGGGGCAAGTCGCTGAGGCTGAGCCGCTTTACAAGCGGGCCCTGGCGATCCAGGAAAAGGCTCTCGGGCCGGAACATCCCCAGGTTGCCACGACCCTTAACAACCAGGGGTTGCTCCTGATGATCCAGGGTCGCTATGCCGAGGCCGAGCCCCTCTACAAGCGGGCCCTCACGATTGACGAGAAGGCGCTGGGGGGCGAGCATCCGAGCGTCGCAACAGACCTGAACGGCCTTGCGTTGCTCTATGCCGCCCGAAACGAGGCTGCCCAGGCCGAGCCGCTCTTCCGGCGGGCGCTGGCGATCCGGGAAAAGGTCCTCGGGCCCGAGCATTCGGATGTGGCCACGACCCTCAATAATCTGGGGGTGCTCTACCACGAGCAGGAAAGGTATCGTGAGGCCGAGCCGCTCTTCCGGCGGGCCCAGGCAATCCGAGAGAAAGCCCTGGGACTGGCCCATCCCGACGTGGCGACGACCCTGGAGAACTACGCCGCGCTCCTTCGCAAGACGAAGCGGGAGAAGTATGCGCTCGAGTGGGAGGCGCGGGCCGAGGCGGTTCGCGCCAAGTACGCCCGAGAAAACCCCACGAAGTGACGCGGAGGTCGCGCCTCCTCCGCTCCGGGAACCCACTCCTCCCCGGCTCTCACATCGGCTAGTGCCGGGCTAACTAACTTCGCACGACCCACTTCGTGGGTGCCCGCCGAGGATGGCCTTCGGCCTTTATCAGCTCTCGGTCGTCGCCATTCCTCTACGGGCACCGCGTCCGGCCGAAGGCCGGCGTGGTCGCTACGCTCCGGTCGGCTCCTCCCTCGGGCCTTGTCTGGCTCGTCATTTGTCCCGGCACCGACACGCGAGGCGGAAGATTTGGCCTGATTCGTTGCAAGCGCACTGGCCGTCCACCCGGGCGCAGTTCGCTCTCGTCAGAAAATCCGTCCGAGCGAGGCTTTGAAAACGGCGCCCGGGCGGCTTAGACTCGGTGGGTCATGGATCCGAGCCTGTTCGATTACCACCTGCCCCCCGAGCGGATCGCCCAGTATCCGGCCGAGCAGCGGGACGCCTCTCGCCTCCTGGTAGGCGACCGTGCGGGAGGCCGATGGGAGGACCGCGTCTTCGGGGAACTCCCCGACCTTCTTCGCGGGGGAGATCTTCTTGTCGTCAACGACTCGCGCGTGATTCCGGCGCGGCTCCTGGGGCATCTCGAGCGCGAGGGCGCTCAGGTGGAGTTGCTCTTTCTAAGGGCCATTGGGCCGTCGCGCTGGGAAGCGCTGGCCAGGCCCGGGAAGCGTTGCCGCCCGGGTGCCGTCGTTCGCTTCGGTGACGGGGAGGCGGGGGCGCGAGTCGTCGCTCCCGCCGCTCCCGGCCGACGGATCGTCGAGACGCAGGGCGGAGGGTCAGTCAGGGAGCTTCTCGAGCGCTACGGAGTGCCGCCGCTCCCGCCGTACATCGCACGGCACCAGAAGCCGGGCCAGGAGGACTGGGAGCGATATCAGACGGTGTACGCGGCTCACGAGGGCTCCGTCGCAGCACCCACGGCGGGGCTCCACTTCACTCAAGCGCTCCTGCATCGCCTGAGGATCAGGGGAGTCGAGGTCCGGACGCTCACTCTCCACGTCGGAGCGGGGACCTTCCGTCCGATTCGCTCCGCGCGGGTCGAAGCTCATCGGATGGAGGCCGAGCAGGTCTTGATCTCCGCCGAAGTTGCTGACGCCGTCAATCAAGCCAAGGCGGAGGGGCGGAGAGTCATCGCCGTGGGGACGACGACCTGTCGGGCCCTCGAGGCCGCCGCTGACGAGCGCGGCACGGTACGGCCGATGTCGGGGCCCACGGATTTGTTCATCTATCCCGGCTACCGCTTCAAAGTAATTGACGCTCTCCTCACGAACTTCCACCTGCCGAGGTCCTCCCTCCTCCTGCTGGTGTGTGCCTTCGCCGGCCGCGAGTTCATCCTGGGCGCGTACGGCCGTGCCGTGGACGCTGGGTATCGGTTCTATTCCTACGGCGACGCGATGTTGATCGTCTGATGAAGTTCGAACTCCTGAAGACTGATGGGGCGGCCCGCGTCGCGCGTCTCTCGACCGCTCACGGCCCCGTGGACACGCCCGCGTTCATGCCCGTCGGAACGCAGGGCTCAGTCAAGAGCCTCACCCCTGAAGACCTCCGCCGGACCGGGGCCCAGATTCTCCTGGCGAACACCTATCACCTCTTCCTCCGGCCGGGGCACAGGCTCATCGGCGAACTCGGAGGACTTCATCGCTTTATGAGCTGGGACGGGCCGATCCTGACCGATTCGGGCGGGTTCCAGGTCTATAGCCTTGCGGCCCTTGGCAAGGTGTCAGAAGAGGGCGTCAGGTTCAGGTCCCACCTCGACGGGTCCGAGCATTTGCTGACGCCCGAGCTGTCCGTGGAGATTCAGCAGGCCCTGGGCGCTGACATCATCCATCCGCTGGACGAATGTCTGGCCCATCCGGTCCATCGTGCCGAGACTGAAGCATCCCAGGCCCTCACGCTCAGGTGGGCGGCTCGGGCGAAGGCAGTCCACAGTCGCGGCAGCGGGCGCCAGGCCATGTTCGGCATTGTCCAGGGCGGTGGGTACCAGGACGTGCGCCGCCGCGCGGTGGAAGAGACCTGCGCCCTTGAATTTGACGGATATGCGATCGGCGGTCTCGCGGTGGGGGAGCCGAAGCCGTTGATGCTGGACCTCCTGGAATTGAGCGCGGCGCTCCTGCCGAAGGACCGGCCCCGTTACTTGATGGGCGTGGGCACACCTCCGGACCTCGTTGAGGCCGTGGCCCGCGGGGTGGACCTATTCGACTGTGTGCTCCCCACCCGAAACGCCCGGAATGGCCAGCTCTTCACTGCCCACGGCGTCCTGACGATCAAGCAGGCCCGCTATGCTGCCGATCCCACGCCGCCGGAGGAAGGGTGCGCCTGCTATACCTGTCGGACCTTCTCGCTGGCGTACCTCCGCCACCTCTTTGTCGGGCGCGAGCTCCTCGCCTATCGCCTGCTGAGCCTTCACAACCTCCACTTCTATCTGGCGCTCCTCGCGGACATGCGCGCGGCCATTCTCAGAGGGACCTTTGACGCATTCAGGACTCGGTTTTTCGAGCGGTATGCGGTATCATCCCTTGACGTATCGTCTGAGAATCTGGCAGACACGGAGGCCTGAAATGCCGATCGCCCACGCCGCCGACCTGGCGTACGCCGCTGCTCTGCCGCCAACCAACGGGGGGCCGAGCGCGATGGCCATCCAGATCCTGTTCTTCGGCGCCATCTTCGCGATCTTTTATTTCCTACTGATCCGCCCGCAGCAGAAGCAGCGGAAGGGACGCGAGGCCATGCTGGCTACGATCAAGAGGGGCGACCGGGTGGTGACGACCGGCGGGCTTCACGGCACCGTCGTCGGGCTGAACGAACAGACCGTCATCCTGAAGGTGGCCGACCAGGTGAAGCTGGAGTTCGACCGGTCGGCCATCGGCCGGATCGGGTCAGCGCAGGGCGAAAAGGGAGAGGCCTAGGAGCGCGAATGCGCAAATACCTCTGGCTTCGCATCGGTATTGTCCTGGCGGTCATCCTCGGCTCCTTGATCTATCTCTACCCTCCCCCCGGCATGCGGGAATATCTCTACGGCCAGCTGGCGAGCCGGTCGCGGGGGCTCCTACCCTCGACGCTGAACCTGGGGCTGGATCTCCAGGGCGGAATTCACCTCGTCCTCGGCGTGGACGTGGACAAGGCGCTCGAGAGTCAGGGGGACCGGGCCGCCTCGGAAATGAAGGCGAGCCTGGACAAGAAGGGGATCGGGGTGACGCGTCTCGCTCGCCAGGGGAGCACGGAGATCGCCGTTCAGCTCGCGTCCCCCCAGACTTGGAACGACGCCTTGACCGTCCTGAACGAGTTCCAGACCTACGACCAACGAAGCGCTGACCAAGCCGCCGGTCGGATCGTCCTCGCGTTGAAGGAGCGGGAGGCTGCCACGCTGAGGGACCTGGCGATCCGACAGGGGCTCGAGACCATCCGGAACCGCGTGGACCAGTTTGGGGTGGCCGAGCCGACCATCCAAAAGCAGGGAGAGAACCGCATTTTGGTCCAACTCCCCGGGATCCAGGATCCTGAGCGCGCCAAGGCGCTGATCGGGAAGACCGCGCTCCTGGAGTTCAAGCTCGTGGACGAGCAGGCGGACGTGAACAAGGCCATCCAGGAAGGCCCTCCGGAAGGCGACGAGGTGCTCTGGGAGCGGCGCGTGGACAAGCAGACCCGGCAGGAGCGGCGGGTTCCGTACGTGGTGAAGAAGAAGACCCTGCTGACCGGCGCGGACCTCGCCACGGCGAGGGTCTCCATCGACCAGACCACCAGCGAGCCGTACGTCTCGGTGGAGTTCAACAAGACCGGCGAGAAGGTGTTCGGTGAGCTCACGGAGCAGAACGTCGGGAAACAGCTCGCGATCATCCTCGATGGCAATATCCATTCGGCCCCGGTCATCCGCGAGCGAATCCCCTCAGGCCGCGCCCAGATCACCGGAGGGTTCACCCCGGAGGTCGCGACGGACTTGGCCATTGTCCTCCGCGCCGGGGCCCTGCCGGCGCCGGTGAAGATTCTGGAAGAGCGGACCGTCGGGCCGTCCCTGGGCGCTGATTCGATCCGCCGGGGGTTGATCGCCATTCTGGCCTCGGCGCTCGCCGTGTTCGTCTTCATGCTCATCTACTACCGGGTCTCCGGCCTCGTTGCCGATGTCGCGCTGGTGCTGAACTTATTGATCCTCCTCGCCACCATGGCGGGCTTCCACGCCACGCTCACGCTCCCCGGGATCGCTGGGATCGCGCTCACGATCGGCGTCGCGGTGGACACCAACATCCTCAT
>JACQCL010000147.1 GCA_016201645.1 Candidatus Rokuibacteriota bacterium | reverse complement strand
GTCCGAGTACGACAATGCCCACCGGCTTGCCGGCATCGAGGTGGTGGGCGTCCACATGCACATCGGCTCCCAGCTGATCAAGGTGAGCCCCATCCGCGACGCGGTGGCGCGAGTCGTGGAGCTGGTGAGGGCCCTTCAATCGCAGGGGATTCCCATCCGCTTACTCGACGTGGGAGGCGGGCTCGGGATCCGCTACCGGGACGAGGAGCCGGCGACCCCGCGCGACCTGGCTAACGCGGTTCTCCCTGCCGTCGCGCCGCTCGGAGTGACGGTGATCCTCGAGCCGGGGCGCTCGATGGTAGGGAACGCCGGCCTCCTCCTGACGCGGGTGCTTTACAACAAAGAGACAGGCGACAAGCGGTTCGTGGTCGTGGACGCGGCCATGAACGATCTGATCCGCCCGAGCCTCTACGACGCCTACCACGAGGTTCTGCCCGTTCGGGAATCCCGCGGCCGGCCTCAGCTCACCGTGGATGTCGTCGGCCCGGTCTGCGAATCCGGCGACTTCCTGGCCAAGGACCGCGCGCTCCCCCAAGTGGACGAGGGTGACCTCCTGGCGGTGATGAGCGCGGGCGCCTACGGGTTCGCCATGGCCTCCAACTACAACGCCCGCCCGCGGGCCGCGGAGGTGCTCGTGGACGGGAGCCGCTACTCGATCGTCAGGCGCCGCGAAAGCTACGAGGATTTGATCGCCGGGGAGAGCATTTGAGGGGGGAAGGAACATGAAGGCGACGTTTCAGGGATCACTAGTTGCGCTGGTCACGCCGTTTCGGGACGGCAAGGTGGACGAGCCAAAGATCCGGGAGCTCGTGGAGTTCCACATCGCGAACGGAACGGACGGCCTCATTCCCTGCGGAACTACCGGCGAGTCCCCGACCCTCTCCCACGACGAGCACAAGCGCGTGGTGGAGATCGTCATCGAAGCCGCGCGCGGGCGGCTGCCGGTGATTGCGGGGACCGGCTCCAACTCCACCGCCGAGGCCATTGACCTCACGGCCCACGCGAAGAAAGCCGGTGCCGCCGGGGCGCTCGTCGTGAACCCGTACTACAACAAGCCCACTCAGGAGGGGTTGTACCGTCATTTCAAGGCGATCGCGGAAGCAGTGGACATCCCGATCCTCGTCTACAACATCCAGGGCCGGACCGCGGTCAATGTGGAAACCGACACCATGGCCCGGCTGGCCAAGATCCCGAATATCGTCGGAGCGAAAGAGGCCTCAGGCTCGCTGGACCAGATGACCCAGGTGATCCTCGCCTGTGGCTCCGACTTCACGGTGCTCTCGGGGGACGACAACCTCACGCTCCCCCTCATGGTGGTGGGGGGACGCGGGGTGATCTCGGTGGTCGCCAACATCGTGCCGAGGGAGACCGCCGACATGGTCCATGCCGCGCTGGAAGGTGACTGGAAGCGCGCCCGGGAACTGTTCCACCGCCTGTTCCCGCTCTGCCGGGCGATGTTCATCGAGACCAATCCGATCCCGGTGAAGGAAGCCATGGCGATGATGGGGATGATCGCGCCCGAGTTCAGGCTTCCGCTCTGCCGGATGGCTGACGCAAATCGCGAGCGCCTCCGGACAGTTCTCCAGCAATTTGGTCTCCTGAAAGCCTAACGAAACACCTGCCGAGCGCGGGCTTGGCCCGCGCAATCGTGGGGGGAGGAATCGGAAGGGGGGCGAAGCCCCCCTCCGAGTGAACATGCCTGATGTCGTCGTGGCCGGCGTGGCCGGCGCTGCCGGCCGGATGGGAAGCCGTGTCGTCGCCTGCCTCCAGGACGCGCCGGACCTCAGGCTGGTGGGGGCCCTGGAGGCGCCGGGCCACCCGGCGCTCGGAAAGGACGCCGGAGAGGTGGCGGGAGTCGGGCGGCTCGGCGTTGTCATCTCAGCCGAGGCGGCAGCCGCCCTGACGCGCGAACGGATCCTCATCGAGTTCTCGATCCCCGACGCCACGCTCGAACACCTCCGCATCATCGCTCGCGTCGGCGGCAGGGCGGTGATCGGGACCACGGGGCTGACCGCGCCCCAGCGTGAGGAGATCGCGCGGCTCGCCGAGAAAGTGCCGATCCTCCTCTCCCCCAACATGAGCGTTGGGGTCAACCTGGCCTTCAAGCTCCTGGCCCAGATGGCCCAGGTCTTGGGGGACGAGTACGACGTCGAGATCACCGAAACTCACCACCGCTTCAAGAAGGACGCTCCCAGCGGCACCCCACAGCCGCGACACCTTCGCCCGGGGCGCGATCCGCGCCGCGCGCTTCATCCAAGGCGCCTCCCCCGGGCTCTACTCGATGCAGGACGTCCTCGGCCTGAAGTAACGCTCGGAGGGCGGGCCAAGCCCACGCTCGGGCACGGAAGGAGAGAGAGCCATGAAGATCGTCAGGTTCAAGGCCGGCGGCAAGACCCGCTACGGCGCCCTCGAGGGGACCCATGTGGTGGAGTATTCCGGAACCCCCTTCGGCACCTTCAAGCGGGGGCGGAAGAAGTTCCCCGTCAAACAGGTCGTGCTGCTGGCTCCCGTGGTCCCCTCCAAGATCGTGGCCGTGGGGCTCAACTATCGGGACCACGCCCAGGAGGTGAACCACCCCATCCCCGTTGAGCCGATCCTCTTCATCAAGCCGCCCTCGGCGCTGATCAGTCCCGACGACCCGATCGTGTACCCGCCCATCTCCCAGCGCGTGGACTACGAGGCGGAGCTCGGCATCGTGATCAAGAAGCGCTGCCGGAATGTCTCGCCCGAGCGAGCGCGCGAGTACGTCCTGGGATATACGTGCGTGAACGATGTGACGGCGCGGGACCTCCAGAGGAAGGACGGCCAGTGGACCCGCGCGAAGTCCTTCGACACCTTCTGCCCGGTCGGCCCGTGCATCGCCACGGACATTGATCCCAACGCCGTGGACATCGAGGCCTACCTGAACGGGGAGCGGAGGCAGGCATCCAACACCAAACACTTCATCTTCCCCGTGGAGGACGTGGTCGCCCGGACCTCGCAGGTGATGACGCTGCTCCCCGGCGATCTGATCGCCACGGGCACACCCTCAGGCATCGGGCCCATGCAGCCGGGGGACAAGATCGAGATCCGGATCGAGGGGATCGGCAGCCTTCGAAACTCGGTGGTGCGCCTCTGATGGAATTGGCCGATCGGCTGAAGCGGCTGCCTCCGTACCTCTTCGCGGAGATCGATCGGAAGAAGCGCGAGGTCCGGGCCCGCGGCGTGGACGTCATTGACCTGGGGATCGGGGATCCCGACCTCCCCACCCCTCCTCACATCATCCGGGCCCTCCAGCGGGCGGCGGAGGATCCCGAGACCCACCGCTACCCTTCCTACGAGGGCATGCTCGCCTTTCGCCAGGCGGTGGCCGACTGGTACGCCAAGCGCTTCAACGTGCGCCTCGATCCCGAGCAGGAGGTGCTGGCCCTCATCGGCTCCAAGGAGGGAACGGCCCACATGCCGCTGGCGTTCGTGAATCCCGGCGACGTCGTGCTCGTCCCCGATCCCGGCTATCCGGTCTATGCCGCGGGGACGTGGTTCGCCGGCGGCGAGGTTCACTGGATGCCCCTCCGGCGGCAGAACGCGTTTCTTCCCGACCTCGCCGCGATTCCCGCGGAGACGGCCCGCCGGGCGAAGCTCATGTATCTCAACTACCCCAACAACCCCACCGCGGCCGTGGCGACGCGCGAGTTCTTCGCCGAGACGGTGAAGCTCGCCCGCAGCCACGGGATCCTGGTCTGCCACGACCTCATGTACTCGGAGCTCAAGTTCGACGGCTACGAGCCGCCGAGCATTTTGGAGATCGAGGGGGCGCGGGAGACGGCCGTCGAGTTCCACTCGCTCTCCAAGACGTACTCCATGACGGGCTGGCGGCTCGGATTCTGCGTGGGGAACGCCTCCGCGGTGGCCGGCCTCGGCAAGATCAAGACCAACGTGGACTCCGGGGTCTTCCAGGCCGTTCAGTACGCGGGCATCGCCGCCCTGACGGGGCCCCAGGACCTCTCCGAGCAGTACCGGCGGACCTACCAGAAACGACGCGACATCGTCGTCGGGGGACTCAAGGCGCTCGGGTGGGACGTGGACATCCCCAAGGGGACCTTTTTCGTCTGGGCCCCGGTTCCCGGAAGGCTGGACTCGCGCCGCTTCGCGACCCGGCTCCTCGAGGAGGTCGGGGTGGTCGTGACCCCGGGCGTGGGCTTCGGCCCGTCGGGGGAAGGGTTCTACCGGATCGCGCTCACGGTGGCCGAGGCGCGGCTCGCCGAGGCGATGGAGCGCCTCAAGGGATTTCGGCTGGAGCGCCTCAAGGGATTTCGGCCGTGAGCGTCGGGCCCTCGCCCCGCGGTAGCTCTGATACAATATTTCTCGAGAACGTCAACTTCTTCGGCCACCACGGGGTCACAAAGGCCCAGCAGACCGTCGGCGCCTGGTTCTCTGTTGACGTGACGTTGACGCTCGATCTGACTCCGGCCTCCCTCTCCGACGATCTGCGGGCCACCGTGGACTACGAGGAGGTGGCCCGACGCATCGTCGAGATCGGCACGAAGGAGCGGGTGAACCTCCTGGAGCGGCTGGCGGGGCTCTTGGCCGAGGCGCTGCTGAGGGAGTTTCCGGCCCGGGAGGTCCGGTTGCGGGTCCGGAAGCTCACGCCCCCGATGGAGGGGCTCCACGCCGTCCCCGGAGTCGAGATCACGCGCCGACGTTAAGGGCGTGGCCATGACGCGGGTGTTCCTGAGCATCGGTTCGAACCTGGGTGATCGTCCCGGGCTACTCCGGCAAGCGCTCGGCCTCCTCCTCGCGACCGAGGGCGTCAGGTTCCTGGACGCTTCCCCTCTCTACGAAACCGAACCCTGGGAGAGGGCGCCGGGGCAGAGCGTGAATCGAGCCGACTGGTTCTTGAATTGCGTCGTCGCCATCGAGACGACGCTTTCCCCCGACGCCCTGCTCGAACGGGTCCATCAAATCGAGACCGCGCTGGGTCGGGTCCGCTCGGGGGCGGCTCCGGAGGCCACCCGGTATGAGCGGCGCACCCTGGACATGGACATCCTGCTGTACGGGGAGCAGGTGATCAGCGTCCCCGACGACCTCCACATCCCCCACCTGCTGATGCACGAGCGGGGATTCGTGCTGAGACCCCTGGCCGATCTGGCGCCTGAGCTCGAGCACCCCGTCCTCTACCGCACCGTGCGCGAGCTGCTTGACGAGCTGGAGGACGACCATCAAGTGACCCTCGCCGAGATGCCTGCGCGGTGGTTTGAGGTCTGAATGGCCGACCCCGAGTTCCAGCGCCAGGCCCTCGAGCATCTCGACGCCCTCTACAACCTCGCCGTCTACCTGACCCGAAACGGCTCGGAGGCCGAGGACCTCGTCCAGGAGACCTACCTCCGCGCCTTTCGGTTCTCCCACCGCTTCCAGCCGGGAACCCATTTGAAGGCCTGGATGTTTCAAATCTTGAGGAATACCTTCCTCACCTTCTACCGCCACCGGGAGCGGGAGCCGGCCTTCCTGGACGAAGGGGAGCTCGAGAGCGGGGCCGAAACCATGTTCCACGACGCCCCCGAGAAAGACGGCACCTCCGTGGAGGCCCAGACGGATCTCGGCCGGGCCCTGGCGGAGCTGCCCGAGGAATTTCGCACCATCCTCCTCCTGGCGGAGATCGAAGGGCTTCCGCTCGAGGAGGTGGCGCAGATCATGGGCTGCCCGGTCGGGACGGTGAAATCCCGCATCTTCCGGGCCAAGGAGCGGTTGCGGGGATTCTTACAGGACTACGGCAAGGAGTTCAGGAGCTAGAAGATGACAGCGGCGGAGTTCACGGAGGATCCGGGAGAGGAGGCGCGGTTCCGGCGCGTCCTGGCCGAGCGCCTGCCGCGCCACCGGGCCCCGGCGCCCCTGCGCGAGGCGATACTCGCCGCAGCCGCTCCGTCGCCCCGCAAGTCCTGGTGGCTCGCCCCCGCCCTCAGCGCCCTGGCGACCGCCCTGGTCATGGGGCTCGTGGGGCTCCCGCTGCTCCCCAGCGCGGTCCAGCCCGACCCGCTCCAGCCCATGGTGAGCGCCGTGCTCTCGGCCCACATGCAGAGCCTCCTCTGGGGGGAGCCGCGCCCGGACGTGGTCGCCGCCGCAGCGTCTCGCGTCATGGAGGAGACCGGAATCAGCCTCGCCTGGTTTTTCCAGGGCGACGACCAGGTCCGGCTGATCAACGTCGAGCCGATGATCGTCGAAGGGCGGCGCGCCTTGTCCCTTACCTACAAGGATTCCGAGG
>JACQCL010000018.1 GCA_016201645.1 Candidatus Rokuibacteriota bacterium | reverse complement strand
TGAAATGGGCGTGATTCTGGTATGTCCCCGTCCACTCGGGCTCCTCTGCCGGGAGCTGGTTCCACTGCTTGCAGGCCACCTGACAGGCGCGGCAGCCGATGCACAGGGAGACATCCGTGAACATCGCGACCGTGCGGGCCATGGCTATTCCACCCCCTTCCTGACATTACAGAGGAGCGCTTTAGACTCCTGAATAAACGTCGTGGGGTCTCCAAGACTCGCGACCAGGTCGTTGGTGATGTCACCCCTCGAGGAGGGCATGACCCCCTGGTACCCCCAGTGCCAGGGAATCCCGACTTGGTAAACCTTCTTACCGTTGATGATGAACGGCTTGATCCGCTCCGTGACCATCGCGCGGACCTTGATCTTGCCGCGCGGGGTCTCCACCGTGATCATGTCGCCGTTCTGGATCCCCAGCTCCTTGGCCATCTCCGGGCCGATCTCGGCGAAGTGGCCAAAGAAGAGCTCCGAGAGCCACGGGATGTGCCTGGACATGCCGGCCGCGTGGTGCTCGGTGAGGCGGTAGGTGGTGAGAATGTATGGGTACTTGTCGGGACCGCCGAGCCGGTTCAGATCGCCGATGTCCCACACCTTGGCGACTGGATTGTGGTCAACCTTGGACAGGAGATTTTTGGTCGGCGACTCGTACGGCTCGTAGTGCTCGGGGAACGGACCGTCCACAATCGAAGCGAAGAACTGCCCCTTGCCGTGGGGGTTCATGATGAACGCGTCAATGCCGCTGACGTTCTTGAACGGCCCCTCTTTGGCCCGGGGCGCATCGGGTGCCATCACCGGGCTGAAGTCGGGCACGTCCAGCCCGACCCACTTCTTCTGCTCCGCATCCCACCAGATAAGCTTCTTCTTCTCGCTCCAGGGTGTCCCCTTTGCGTCCGCCGAGGCGCGGTTATAGAGGATCCGGCGGTTGGCGGGCCAGACGAACCCCCACTCGTGGGCCAGGTAGTCCCCGGCCTTGGGCTTCTCGCGACGGGCGGCCAGGTTCTTCCCTTCCTCGGGGTAGCAGCCGCCGTAGATCCAATTGCCGCCCGCCGTCAACCCGTCGTCCCTCAAGTGGGCGAAGGTCTTGAGGTGGTCGCCGGGCTTGTAGATGACCTTGCCGTCCTTGTCCTTGATCTCGTCGGTGGCGTAGCCGTTGATCTCCTTCAGCACCAGCTCCATCTTGGGCTCTTGCTTGGGCCCCTGGGGCTGGTAATCCCACACGAGATCCAGGACCGGCCGGTCCTTCTTGGCCTTCGAATCCTTGTAGAGCGCCTTCACCCGGTTGCCCACCTCGACGATAAAGGCCGCATCGGAGCGGGCAGCGCCCGGCGGATCCACGGCCCGTTCGTGCCACTGCATGAGGCGCATTGTGTTGGTGAGGGAGCCGTCCTTCTCGGCTGCCGGCGCCCCGGGGATAAAGAACACTTCAACCTTCGACGACTTGGGATCGATCCCGGGCTCCTTCCAGACCGCCGCGGTATCGGTCTCGAACAAATCCACCACGACCATCCACTCGAGGGTGCGTAGCGCCTGCCGGGCCATCTTGGCGTTCGGGCTGTCCACCGCGGGATTCTGGCCCATCACGATGAACCCTTTGACCTGCTTCTTGAGCATGGCCACCAGGAAGTGCTGGTGGGAATAGGCGTCGGCCTTCTCTCGCTTGGGGAGATAGTCGTAGGCGTAGTCGCTGTCCTTGGTCGCTGCGGGCCCCCACCAAGCCTTGAGCTGACTGACGACGAACTTGGGATTGTTGACCCAGAAACCACCCTTGGGGGTCGTCTTTTCCAGGTAGTCCATCAGGGTCGGGTGCGCCGCTTGCAGTGGCATCGGCGGGTAGCCGGGAAGCATGTGGTAGAGGGTGCCCATGTCCGTGGCCCCCTGGACGTTGGAGTGGCCGCGAAGGGCGACGACACCGCCACCGGGACGCCCGATGTTTCCGAGGATGAGCTGGAGCAAGCAGAGCGCCCTGATCTGCTGGACGCCGTTGGTAGACTGGTTGAGCTGCAGCGCGTAGGAGATCGTGGCCGT
>JACQCL010000146.1 GCA_016201645.1 Candidatus Rokuibacteriota bacterium | reverse complement strand
GTGGGGGCCCCGCGGCCTGGGCCGCTTCAGCGCCCAGGGCCGCCTGCTCCAGTCCAAGGCGGCGGCCTAACGTTCACCGACAACAGCGGTCAGATCACTTGTCAAACCGGAGCGGTCATTTCACTTGCTAACAACAGACCGCCCGCCCTTGACAGCGGACAACAGGAGTTCTTAGACTGCCGCCCATGACCTCCCGGAGCACCGTGCCGCCGCTGGAAGGGCTGACGGTTCTCGACCTCTCGACTCAGCTCTCCGGCCCCTACTGCTCCATGATCCTGGGCGACCTCGGCGCCGACGTCATCAAGGTGGAGCGACCGGGCCGCGGCGACGACGCGCGCGCTTTCCCGCCATTCGTCAACGGGGAGAGTGCACCGTTCATGACCTTCAACCGGAACAAACAAAGTCTCACCCTGGATCTCAAGCAGCCCACCGGCAGGGAGATCTGCCTCAGGCTCGCGGCGCGGGCCGACGTGTTCCTTGAAAACTTTCGGTCCGGAGCGGCGGAGCGACTCGGGCTCGGCTACGCGCACGTTGCCGCGGCGAACCCGCGCATTATCTACTGCTCGATCTCGGGGTTCGGCCAAACCGGGCCCTACCGGGAGCGCGGCGGCTTCGACCTGATCGCTCAGGGTATGTCCGGCCTCATGTCCATCACCGGGGAAGAGGACGGGCCGCCGCTCCGGGTCCCGATTCCGCTCACCGATATCGGGGCCGGGATGTTCGGCGCCATCGGGATCCTGGCGGCGCTGGCGGCGCGCGAGAAGAGCGGCAAAGGCCAGTGGGTGGACACCTCGCTCCTCGAGACCCCGATCGCCTGGTCGGTCTACGAGGCGGCGAGCTACTTCGCCACCGGCGAAGTCCCACCACGGCTGGGACCCGGGCACCGGGCCAGCGCGCCTTACCAGCCCTTTCGCACGAAAGACGGGTGGCTGAACCTGGGAGCGGCGGGGCAGCAGTTCTGGCCCAAGATCTGTGAGGTGCTCGACCTGCCGGACCTTATCAAGGATCCCCGCTTCGCGACCAACGCGGAGCGGGTCAGGCACCGGAAGGCACTCGCCGTGCTCCTCCAGCAGCAGTTTGACCGTGAGAGCACCGCCCACTGGCTCTCGCGGCTGGAGGCCGCGGGTGTGCCGGCCGGGCCGATCCTGACCTACGATCAGGTCTTCGCTGATCCCCAGGTGAAGCACCGGAAGATGGCGGTGGAGGTTGACCATCCGGTCGCGGGACGAACACGGGTGCTGGGAGTACCCATCAAGTTTTCCGAGAGCTCAGCGGCGATCCGGCGGCCCGCTCCCGCCCTCGGCCAGCACACATCGGAAATTCTGAAAACCCTGGGTTACTCCGACGACGACCTGGCCCGGCTCCGCGCCGAGGCCGTCATCTAGGACGCCGCCTCGAGCTTCCGGCGCGCGACCGAGCCCTCCTTCGGGAGATTGGCGACCGCTCGGCGGGTGCGACGCCCGTCTGCTCGTCACGGTATTCCATCTGCTGAGCGATGCGCTCCCGCGCCTTCTTCCCCCAGAACCGTTCGACCAGATAGAGTCCCAGGTCCAGCGCGGATGACACTCCCCCGGCCGTGATCACGTTCCCCTCGTCCACAATGCGCCGGTTTCGGACGACCTCGCGACAGTAGGGAGCCAGCAACTCGTAGGCATTGCGGTGAGTCGTAGCGCGTTTGTCCCGGAGGTAACCGGCCTTGCCGAGCAGGAGCGCCCCGGTACAGACGCTGGCGACCGGGCGCTCGTTCCCCCACTTCTTCAAATAGTCAAGACACCGATCGTCCCCCATCAGCCGCCGGGTCCCCAGCCCCCCGGGAATATAGAGGAGATCGAAGGCCGCAAGGTCATCGTACACCCCGTCCGGCGCGAACCTGATGCCGCTCTCGTCCGAGATCTCCGAGTGAGTCCCGACGACCCGATGCGTCACTTCCGAATCGATCCCCATGAGCGCCACGCGCCGGAGGCTGTCGTAGGCCCCGATCAGGTCGAGGAGCGTCAGACCGGGAAAGGCGAAGAAGGCAATCCGCTTGATGGGTCTCACAGGCTGCCGGCCCGGCGGGAGCGCTCGACGAGCTTCCGAGCGCGGTCTAGGTGGGGCATGTCCACCATCTGCCCCTTGAACGCGAAGGCCCCGCTTCCTCTTCGCCGGTGTTCGTCAAAGGCGGCGATGAGCTCCTGCGCTGCCTCGACCTCTTCCCCTGAGGGGGTGAAGACTTCGTTGATCACGGGGATCTGGCTCGGATGGATGGAGATCTTGCCTGTGAAGCCCATTGTGAGGGCCTCCTGGCACTCGCGACGAAGCCCCTCCAAGTTGGGAATGTCCGTGAAGACGGTATCAATGGCCTCGATCTGTGCGGCGGCGGCCGCCAGCGCCGTCATCACTCGGGCGTACCGCGGGATATCGAGGTACCGCCCGGCGGCGTCCCGAGTCCTCGGTAACCCCATTGCCGCGGCGAGGTCTTCCACTCCCCAGGACGTGGCGACGATCCGGGGGCTCGCCTTCACCACCTCCGCGATATTGAGCAGCCCATCGGGAGTCTCGGTGGCGATCAGGATGAGCCTGGTGGAACCGAGCGACAGGCCGTGTTTCTCCTCCAGCTTGTCGAGAATCGCGGCCGCGGCGCGGACGTCCGCCGCGTTCCGCGGCTTGGGAACCACGTAGCCATCGGGGCGTCCCTCGATCGTACCCTCGACGTCGGCCTCGCCGAAGCCCGTCGGCAGTGGGTTCATGCGAACCCACCGCTCTCTACGGCCAAAGTCCAGGGTCTGGAGCCAACGGAGCACGATCCCCCGGGCTTCGGCTTTCTTCTCCACCGTGACCGCGTCCTCCAGATCCAGAATCAAGGCATCGGCCGGCAGCGTGAGCGCCTTGGCGATCATCTTCTCGTTCCCGCCGGGGACAAAATGGAACGAGCGCCGCAGGCCAGTGGTCATGCAGGCGGTCCGGGGATCCGGCGCCGCATCATGGCCGCGCGCCGGCAACGCATGACGATTTCCCCCCGCTGGTTCTTCCCCCGGTGTTCGAAGATCACGATCCCCCACTCGGGACGCGAGCGCGACTCGCGCTTCTCGATCACTTCGGTTTCGGAATAAATGGTGTCCCCGTGGAAGACCGGCTTCGGAAATTCCACCTTCTCGAAACCGAGGTTCCCGACCGTCGTCCCGAGCGTAGTGTCTGCCACCGAGAGGCCTACCGCAATCCCGAGGGTCAGGAGACTGTTCACGAGGGGCTTGCCGAACTCGGCCTTCGAGGCTGCCTCAAAGTCAATGTGGAGCGGCTGCGGGTTCATGGTGAGGCAGGTGAAGAAAACGTTATCCGCCTCAATGATAGTGCGCCCCGGCTGATGCTGAAACACCTGGCCGACGGTCAACTCCTCAAAGAGCTTCCCCGCCACGGGCGTTACTCGACGGCGACGCCCGTTACCTGGAATTTCCCGTCTTGCTCTTCGAGCGTCACCGTCCCCTTCCCCTTCTTTTCGGAGCCGCCCGCCTTGACCGTGATCTCCTCCACCGTGACCCCTTTGACCTTCCCCCCGACCCGGACAGCCGAGAGACCGCGGAAGGGGAGGAGCAACTCGACCTCGGCCTGCTTCCCCTCGGCGTCAAGGGTATAGCCAGTAGCGCCCACTTTCACCGTCACCTTTCCCCCGGTGTGAGCCTTGACGCCTTCCCAGTTCTTCTTCCCCC
>JACQCL010000145.1 GCA_016201645.1 Candidatus Rokuibacteriota bacterium | reverse complement strand
TGTCGGGCTGACGGCCGCCGCGCCTTGGCCTGATGCTCTCCTGAGCCGCGCCCCAGGCTGAACCGCCGGGCCTCCCGTCCTTGCCCTGTCCAGTTCACCCTGGGAAAGATAGGCCAGATAGTCCTTTGTTTTACCGGCCTGAAGTGTCAACACTATTACGACCCAAGAGAACCTAGTCTCTCATGCTCGGAGGGTGTCGTAACCTTGACAACGTAGCCCTTTGGGGCTAGGTGTAGCTTCTACACCTAACCAGAAAAGACATGACAAGAAATGGAAGCAGTCCACTTTTCTGAAAGTGTGCTTAAGGCGCACTCAAGGGCTGGCCGGAATGCAGCAGTGGCCTGGCACATTGTAGCCGACATCTTTACATTGGGTTTGTGGGAAATCATCGGTACGCCGGTAGAGATGGCCGCGAAAGACCAATTTACAACTTACCTCATTTACTACAGCAAGGAGGGGAAGGTTGAGCAAGTTGAAACACTCAAGTAGGAGCGTAGATGGGATGAGGCGGCTGGCCTCTCGCTCGACGTGATGGCATATCCTGCCCCACAAGAGCACACACGCGGTCAACGCCGCAGGAGGAGAGGCCAGCCAGCTCTGCATCCTCACCGAAGCCGGCGAGCTGCTCCGGGAAATTGATGCGGCGCGACGGGAGCATAGGGCAAAGAGGGAGGTGCTCGTTGAGGAGACGAAGCGAGGGTTAAGGCGCAAACAAAGATTGCCGGCCGCAACAAGCTGAAGACCCTCTGAACGGTTGACAAGCCGGGCGCGGGGTGGGAATAATGGCAGCGCATCCCCACCCGGAGGCCGATCGTGCCCCAACGACTTCGCATACTGTTCATCTCTCCGGAAGTTGAGCCGTTCGCCAAGACGGGCGGGCTTGCCGATGTGGCCGGCGCGCTGCCCAAGGCGCTGGCGGGGCTCGGCCACGACGTCCGCGTGCTGATGCCGAAATTCCGGGGCGTGGAGCGTCACGCTGGGTCGCTCACCCCGGTGATCGCCCGCCTGCGAATCCCCGTCGCTGACCGAACCCAAGAAGGCGCGCTCCTCGAGGGGCGGATGGGAAAGGGGCCGATCTATTTCCTGGCCCAGGACCACTACTACGACCGGGACGGTCTCTACGGGACCCCAGAGGGCGACTACTGGGACAACTGCGAGCGCTTCGTCTTCTTCTGCCGGGCCGCCGTCGAGGCCCTCCGCGTCCTCGGCTGGACCCCGCACGTGATCCACGCAAACGACTGGCAGACCGGCCTGGTTCCCGTGTACCTGGAAACGCTCTATCGGAACGACCCGGCGCTCGCCAAGATCGCGACCCTGTTCACCATCCACAATCTGGCCTACCAGGGCGTCTTCTGGCACTACGACATGCCGATGACCGGTCTGGGCTGGGACCTCTTCACGCCCGCGGGGATCGAGTTCTACGGGAAGATCAACTTCCTCAAGGGCGGACTCGTCTTCGGGGACCTCCTCACCACCGTGAGCCGGACGTATGCCCGCGAGATCCAGACGGCGGAGTTCGGCTGCGGGCTCGAGGGCGTGCTCCAGGAGCGGAGCCGGGTCCTCCACGGCGTGGTCAACGGGATCGACTACGACGTCTGGAATCCGGCCAGCGATCCCGCGATCCCGAAGGGCTACACCGCCCGGGATCTCCAGGGCAAGCGCGCCTGCAAGCTGGCCCTCCAGGAGGAACTGGGGTTGGCCCAGGAGCCCGTCCCCCTCGTGGGGTTGGTCACGCGCCTCGTCGAGCAGAAGGGGCTCAACCTCGTCCTCGACGCTCTCCCGGAACTCCTGGCCAACGGAGCGCAGCTGGTGCTGTTAGGCACAGGCGATCCGGCCCTCGAAGCGGCGTTCGATCAGGCCGCGAGCCGGCGTAAGGGGCGGGTTGCGGTGAGACTCGGCTACGACCCCGCGCTGGCGCGCCGGATCTACGCCGGCTCGGACTTTTTCCTCATGCCCTCCCGCTACGAGCCGTGCGGCCTCGGCCAGCTCATCAGCCTTCGGTACGGGACGATCCCGCTCGTGCGCTGGACCGGCGGCCTGGCGGACACCGTGACCGAGTTCGATCCGGCGAAGCAGACCGGGACCGGCTTCGGCTTCGCTCCCTTCAACGGGGAAGCGCTCCTGGAGTGCCTCCACCGGGCGCTCACGGTATTCCGTCAACCCGCGCTCTGGGCACGGCTCGTGCGGAACGCGATGGCGGAGGACTTCTCCTGGGAAGCCTCGGCGCGGCAGTATGTCTCGCTGTACCGGAAAGCCCTCAAAGCCGCGGTTCCATCAACGAGGATAGAGCCATGAAGAAAATCGAGGCCATCATCAAGCCGTTCAAGCTGGACGACGTCAAGGAAGCCCTCACCGAGCTGGGCATCGTCGGCATGACGATCACCGAAGTCCGCGGCTTCGGCCGGCAGAAGGGGCATACCGAGCTCTACCGCGGGTCTGAATACACCATCGACTTCCTCCCGAAGGTGAAGGTCGAGGTCGTGGTGCCCGACAGCCTCGTGGACAAGGTGGTGAACACCATCTGCGCCGCGGCCAAGACGGGTTCGATCGGCGATGGCAAGGTCTTTGTCCTGCCGATCGGCGAGACCCTGCGCATCCGGACCGGCGAGCGCGGCGAGGCAGCTATCTGAAAAAGCGGCGGGCGGCCACCGCCGACGATGCCGTTGAGGCGGCGCTGGGCCGGGTCGGGGATGGCCGCTGGCTCCTCGAGGCTCCGCCAGACGACCGCCGGACGCTTGGTCTTCTCGCCTCGCTCGGCTTCAGCGACCTCAGGTCCGCCTTCACGAACCTCCAGAGCCTGACTCCGACCCCGCGAGACGCCGAACTTCTGGCGCCGGGCTTGGCTCGCCTGCTCCGTGCTCTGGCCGGGGCGCCGGACCCGGACATGGCGTTGAACAACCTGGAGCGCCTGGGAGCGGTGCTCGATCGGGCCACGTTCCTGCCCACGCTCGCCAGCCATCCGGGGGCCGCGCATCTCCTGGCGACGCTCGGCGGTGGGAGCCAGGTCCTATCCGACACGCTCTGGCGTCACCCCACGTTCCTGCCGTGGTTGCTGGAGGCCTCCGCGATGAGGCAGTGGGCGAAGGACGAGCTCGCTCAAGAGCTCGACCGGGACCTGGCTCCCTTCTCGCGGCCCCAGGCGCGCTGGAATGTGCTTCGCCGCTTCAAGTACCGCCACCTCCTCAGGATCGGGAGCCGCGACCTGCTGGGGGACGCCGACCTCACGGTGACGACGGAGGAGCTGTCGCGGCTCGCCGACGTCTGCCTGGATGCGGCCTGGCGGGCGGCCGACCAAGAGCTCTCCTCCCAGCACGGCGTTCCCCGGACCTCGACCGGCGACGAAGCGGGCCTCGCGGTCATCGGGATGGGGAAGCTAGGCGGGGAAGAGCTCAACTACTCGTCCGATATTGACCTGATCTTCGTGTACTCGGAGGACGGCGAGACATCCGGGGGCCCCGGCGGGGTTCTCCCGAACGGCGAGTACTTCAGGCGGCTGGCCCGCGAGATCGTTGCCGCTCTCGAAAGCGTGACCGAGGAGGGCTATGCCTTTCGCGTGGATCTTCGCCTTCGTCCCGAAGGGCGCGTGGGGTCGCTGATCCTGTCGCTCCCCGGCTACCGGGCCTATTATGCCGAGCGGGCGGAGCTCTGGGAACGTCAGGCGCTGATCAAAGCCCGCGCCTGCGCCGGTGATGCGGGTGTCGGCCGCAGGTTCCTCGACCTGATTCGTCCGTACGTCTATCAGCCGGGGATTGACCGGGGGATCCTCACCGAGGTTCGCGCCATGAAGAACGAGATCGACCGCTCGCTCCGTGCCCGGGGACCCGCGAAGCGGGTGCACGAGCGGCTGAACGTCAAGCTGGGGACGGGCGGGATCCGGGAGATCGAATTTCTCGTTCAGGCCCTCCAGCTGCTCTACGGGGGCGACGATCCCTGGCTCAGGGAGCGGAACACCCTCCGCGCGACCTTTCGCCTCGTCGAGCGGGGCTACCTGTCCCATCCGCTGGGGCGCGCCCTGAGCCACGGCTACGTTTATCTCCGCACCGTCGAGCACCGGCTTCAGATCCTCCACGAGTTTCAGACCCACAGCCTTCCGGACGAGCCCGCCGCCTTGGGCCAGCTTGCCCGTCGTATGGGAATCGCCCTGCCGGGTGCCCGCGCTGCCAAGCGGTTTTTGTCCGAGTACCGCGCCGTCACCCGCCAGGTGCACGAGGCCTTTGCCCGATTCTTCCAGGCTTCCCCCGCGGCGGAGCCGGTTCGGGTCCGTATTCCCTCAACGCATGCGCTCAGCGCCACCGGCTTCACCGACCCGGAGCGGGCCCGGCAGAATCTGCGCTTGATCCTGGAGGGCCGCCCGCTTGTCCCCTATCCCGACCCCTTGCGCCAGGCACTCCGCCGGCTCTTTCCCATCCTGCTTGACGCGCTCTGGCAGAGCCCGGACCCGGACGAGGGGCTCCACCAGTTCGAGCGTTTCCTCTCGGCGATCGGTCCGCGCGCCGGCTACCTTGAACTCCTCGCCGACCACCCCGATCTGCTGGGGAACCTCGTCAAGCTCTGCTCTCGCGGGGAACTGCTGACCCAGCTCCTGATCACGCAGCCCGAACTCCTCACGGGGCTCGCGGACCCGTCCGAGTTCAGGAGGCCCAAGCGCGAGCCGGAGTTTCGCCGGGCGCTGGCTCCTGTCCTGGCCCCGGCGCTCAGTCTATCCGAGCGCAAGGACCGGCTGCGGCGGCTGAAGCAGGCCGAAGAGCTCGGGATCACGTGGCGCTGGCTCCTGGGCGTGACCGAGGTCGAAGGCTTCTCGCGCGAGTTGACGGCTCTGGCCGAAGCGGCGTTGGCTGTGGCCTGGCTCCTGGCCGTTCACGCCGACGTCGAAAAATACGGCGTCCCGCGCGACGGCGCAGGCCGCTTCGTTCCGGCCGTCATCGTCGCCTTGGGCAAACTCGGTGGGCGAGAGCTGACCGTCGGGTCAGACCTCGACCTCTTCGTCGTGTACGCTCAGGACGGCACGACCGACGGGTCGGAGCGGGTGGACGCTCACGTCTTCTACGACCGGGCCGTGGAGCGGCTGACGAGCGTGCTCGGGGATATCACCGCCGCGGGGACGGTCTTTCCCGTTGACCTGCGCCTCCGTCCCGGCAGTAAAGGGAGCGGGTTTGCGTCGAGCCTGGCAGCCTTCGAGCAGTACTATCGGGAGTGGTCGGATCTCTGGGAGCGTCAGACGCTCACCAAGGCGCGGCTCGTGGGCGGCGATCGCGCTCTCGCCGCCAACGTGCGGCGCCTGTTGCGGTCGCTCGTCTACGAGCGCGGGCTTTCGTCTCCGGAGCTCAAGGAGATCAGGGAAGTCCGCCAGCGGATAGAGCTCGAGGTAGGGAAAGAGGCTCCCGGGCGGTTTCACGTGAAGTTCGGCCGCGGCGGGATGGTGGACGTCGAGTTCATCGCTCAGGCGCTCCAACTGGCCCACGGCGCGCGGCATCCCGGCGTCCGCCGGGCGAACACCGTCTCGGCGCTCCGGGCTCTCTCTGCCGAGGGCCTTGTTCCCGACGACGACTCTCTGCTCGACAACTACGGTTGGCTTCGCCGTGTCGCCGCGGCCCTCCGGCTCTTCGGGGCCCGCCCGCCCGACGTGCTCGAAGCCTCGGGCGCAATGCCCGGTCGCCTGGCCAAGGCTCTCGACTATCCGGGGCGCGCCGAGCTCCTGGCCGACTACCAGCGTCGCACGGCGGAAGTTCGCGCGGCGTACGATAGAGTGTTCGCGGCATGAGCGAACGTCTGTTCCTGATCGACGGCCCGTCGCACCTCTATCGCGCCTACCACGCCATCAACTATCTGTCTACCTCGCGGGGCGTGCCGAGCCACGCGGTCTTCGGCATGAGCACCATGCTTTGGAAACTGCTTCGCGAGGAGGAGCCCGGCTACATCGCGATCGCGTGGGACGCCCCCGGCCCCACGTTCCGCCACGAAGCGTTCGAGGCCTACAAGATCCAGCGCCCCGGCATGCCGGAGGATCTGGCCCAGCAGATCCCCTACATCAAGACGTTGTTCCAGGCGCTCAGGATCCCCTTGCTGGAGGTCTCCGGCTACGAGGCCGACGACATCCTGGGCACCCTGGTGGATCGCGTGCGGGAGCTCCCCCTGGAGGTGGTGCTGGTCACGGGGGACAAGGACATGCTCCAGCTCGTCGGCCCCAAGGTGCGCGTGCTTGCCACGAGCTCCAAAGGCGATCGGGTCCTCTTCGACGAGGGTCAGGTAAGGGAAAAGTGGGAGGTCGAGCCGGCTCAGATCCCCGATCTCCTGGCACTGATGGGCGATGCCATTGACAACATCCCCGGCGTGCCTGGAGTCGGCGAAAAGACGGCCGCGAAGCTGATCAAGCAGTTCGGCAGCGTCGAACGGCTGTATCAGAATCTCCCCCTGGTGGGGGGCAAGCTGCGCCTAGTTCTGGCCCAGAACCGGAAGCAGGCGCTGCTGTCCCGCGAGCTGGCCACGGTGAGCACCCGGGTGCCGTTGACTGTGGACCTCGAGGCGCTGCGTCGCCAGGAGCCCGATTGGGAACGGCTGCGCGCGCTCTGGACCGAAATGGAATTCTCGACTCTCCTGAAGCAGCTCCCCCAGCCGGCCGTTGTCGTCACGCGCGAGCCGGTCCCGATCCTCTCGTCGCCGTCGGCGTTCAGGGCCTACGCGGGGGCGCTGCCGGCCGCGACGGCGCTCGCCATCGAGTGGTGTGGGACGGGCGGCCCGCCTGCTCCGGTCCTCCGCGGCCTCGCCTTCTTCCACCCCGAGGTCGGCCCCGGCTTCTTCCCTCTGGCTGAACGCCTTCCGCCGCTCGATGGGAGGCTCCTCATCGGTCACGACCTGAAGCTCCTCATCGAGTGGGCACTTCGCCGGGGCGAGGCCCCGATTCGCTTCGAGGACTCCGCGGTCGCCGCCTACCTCCTGAACCCCGCGCGCACGGGTTACCGGTTGGAGGAGCTTTGTCTCGAGGCCTTCGGCGAGGGGCCTCCGGCGATGCCGGAGGGAGAGACTCCCGCAGAGGCGATCGCCGGCGTGGCAGGGGAGCGCGCGCGCTGGATCTGGCGGTACTGGAAGCACGCCGCCGCCCTCCTTGAGCAGGATGGGTTGCGAACGCTCTACGAGGATGTTGAGCGACCGCTTGTTCCGGTGTTAGCGCGCATGGAGCTCACCGGCATCCGCGTGGCCCCCGAGGGCTTGGAAGCCTTCGCCAAGGAGCTCGAGCGCGAGCTGGACAACCTCACGCGGGAAATTCACCGCCTGGCCGGTGAGCCCTTCAACATCGGCTCCCCCAAGCAGCTGGCCCAGATCCTGTTCGAGAAACTGAAACTCCCGCCGGTGAAGCGGACGAAGACCGGCTACTCGACCGACGCCGACGTGCTCGAGCAACTCGCCCTCGGCCACCCGCTCCCCCAGAAAATCCTCGAGCACCGGACGCTGGCCAAACTCAAGTCCACCTACGCCGACACCCTTCCGGGCCTCATCCATCCCGCCACCGGCAGGGTCCACACGTCTTTCAATCAGCTCGTGACCGCCACGGGCAGGCTCTCGTCGTCGGAGCCCAATCTTCAGAGCATCCCGATCCGGACCGAGCTCGGGCGGCGGATCCGCCAGGCCTTCGTCCCCGAGCCCGGCTGGCGCTTCCTCGCTGCCGACTACTCCCAGATCGAGCTGAGGATTCTGGCTCATCTCTCGGGTGAGGCGGCGTTGATCGAAGCGTTTCGGCGTGGCGAAGACATCCACACCCTCACGGCCGTCGAGGTCTTCAAGGTCGCGCCGGGCGTGCTCAGTCACGAGATGAGGCGGGTGGCGAAATCT
>JACQCL010000144.1 GCA_016201645.1 Candidatus Rokuibacteriota bacterium | reverse complement strand
GCAGAAACTCCTGGACCGTCTGGATATGCGGGGGGGAACCGGGCATCGGCGTCTCCTTCCTTTCCTCTGGCCAGGCGGGAGCCGCTCCCAGCAGGACAACCAGCAAAATGACCGCAACCTTGCCGATTCGCACCATGGCGCCTTTCCTCCCTTCCTGATGCGCTTTTTCTCTTTTCCTTGGAACGCCCCCGACTCTACTTGCGGCAAGCGCGCGTTGTCAATTGGCGAACCCTCGGAAAATCCAGCGTTCGGAGCCCAATTTGAAACAGAGTTCCACCTGAGGCCATTTCCCCGGCCCGCAACGGCGCCTCCATCCCCAAGTTACCCACATCTTGTGGATAAACTCGTCCCTAGACCCTTTATCTAGTGTCAAGACGAGCACAATGGCGGAAAATCCTCTGTTGACAGGGGTTTGGCGTTCCTCTACAGTGGGTGGGTCGGGTAGAACGCCCATGATCACCGTCCCAGCACATCGGGTAAAACAGTTCGGACTCGAGTTCTACCAGGCGTCTTTTTCCGCCAAGGACATCGACCGCCTGGTAAAGTTCGAAGTCCTCGGCTACGCGGGCGGGATGCCGAAGGAACCCCCCAAGGCCAAGCGCGCCCCCCGTGCCCGCGTCAACTGGGAGATGCTGGAAAAGCGGATCGGCGAGAGCGAGGCCGCCTACCAGCGCCCGGTGATCCGGAGAAAGATCGAAGAGCTCGTCTCGTACTACCGGGACTGCAAGGAGGCGGGGACTCTCCCGGCCATTCCCGGAGCGGTCATCATCACCTCCGAGAAACGCTTTACGTTCACCCCGATGGCGAGCCATCACGACCTGGGGCTGCTCCAGATTCCCGAGGAGCACGGGGTCCTCCGGGTCCTGGACGGCCAGCACCGGCTGCTGGCGCTCCATTCCCTCACCCTGGCCGGAGAGGTGATGGGCATCGAAGTCCCGGCGGTGCTCTTCGACACCTTGGACGCCCGGCAGATCGTGGAGCTGTTCGTCACGATCAACGCCAAGCACACGCGGCTCAACCCATCCCACATCGTGAGCCTCGCCGGGCGGAAGCTCTACCCCGACCCCAATCAGGCCCTGGCCCACGACGTGATCCGGTCCCTGAACGAGGACGAGACCTCTCCGCTCCACGGCGAGGTCAAAATGCTCGGCACCGGGCGCGGGAAAGTCTCCCAGGCGCCGCTCGCCGAGGAAATCGTCGATTTCCTAGAGACGGTGGAAAACGTAGGCGGCAGCGCCCGCATCCAGGAGCTCCGCCAGGGGGCCAAGCGGTTTTTCCTGAACTATGTGAAGGCCGTGGGGGGCGTCTTCGCCACCGCCTGGGCGGGCCGGAAATATTCGATCAAGACCGGCGCCGCCCTCCGCGCTTTCATCCGCGTGGCGCCCGACGTGATGGCGCGGGCGCGAGAACTCCGGAGGGATCCGCTCGACCTGCATGCGATCCGCGAGGCCATCAAGCCCTGGGGAGCCCGGCTCGGCGACCGCCGCTTCGAGACCGAGGGCGAGTGGAAGCAGAAGCTGGCAGGCGGCACCCGCGGCACGGTGGAGACGTTGACCCGCGAACTACGCGAGGCACTCAGAAGCTAGCTATCGTCCCACCTGAAGTTGGCGTCGAGGATCTCGTAGGTTTTCTTCCCGCCGGGCACCTGAGCCACCACTGTGTCGCCGACCTCCTTGCCGATCAGCGTCCGGGCTAGGGGTGACATGATCGAGATCTTTCCCCTGGCCGGCTCTGCCTCGTCCGAGCCCACGATCCAGTAGCGGACCTCGTTGCCGTCCCCGGCCTGAAGGCGGACGGTGGAGCCGAACGTCACCCGGCCGCCATTGGTGGGCGGGTCGATGACCTCGGCATGGCCCAGCTTCGCCTCCAGCTCCTTAATGCGCCCTTCGATGAAGGACTGCTTCTCCCGGGCAGAGTGGTATTCGGCATTCTCGGCGAGGTCGCCGTGGCTTCGCGCCTCGGCGATCGCCTTGGTGATCCGGGGGCGCTCCTCCTTTTTAAGCCGCTCGAGCTCGGCCTTCAGACGCTCGAAGCCTTGCCGAGTCATAGGGGTGCGCTGGATGGCCACGGGTTGATGACCTCGCGAATTCTTATTCTACGGCACGGTCACTTCGGTCGTCGAGCCCGGACGGCGAGACCCCGCCTGGGGCTCAGAGGCGAGCCCACGAATAACGAGGTCACTAAAAGCCCCAGGAAAACACGCGGGTGGGGACGACCTCGACGATCACCGAATCTTTTTCCTCGAGGGCCGCCTCATCAGGGTACTGAGGGTATTTTTTGTAGAGGAGCGCGCGCACCCGCCTGAAGCGTGGGCCCCGTTCGATCAGCTTGGCGGTCCCCTGCACCATCACGCCCTTCAGGTTCTCCCAGTGATCCGAGTAGAGATCGAATGTCAACGTGACGCGGGGGATTGCCCTGAGGTTGAGCACCTTCTTGGCGTCGGTGCCGGAGGCAAAGTAGAGGCGGCCCCCGTCTAGCACATGGCAGACGGGAACGCTGTGGGGCCACCCGCCCTCTCCCACCGTCGCCACGCGGCATACCCGCTCCCACTGGATAAACTGGACCTCGGCCTTTCTCAGACGCACCGGCATCCCCGCGCGGCTACGGGGTCTCAGCAGACAGACGGGAGGAGTAGGTGATCTTCGCCCCTGCCCGCAGACTTCCCGCCCAGCTTTCCCAGGCCTGCTCCTTCTTCTGCGCCAGCACCTGCTGACGAAGCTCTTCCCGCTCCTTGTCAAACCCCGCCGGCTCGGGAGGCCGCCGCTCGAGGGTTTTGACGACCAAGATTCCCTGGGGGGTCGCCACAGGTTCAGAAACCCTGCCCGCCGCCAACTGAAAGGCGACCCGCATCACCTCCGCCGGCACCCGTCGGTCTGCCGCCGGCTCCGACCGCGAGAAAAATCCCGTGTCGCCCGAGGAAAATCCCTGCTTTTTGGCGACCGCGAGCAAGTCCTCTCCTTTTTCCGCCGCGGCGGCCACTTCCTTCGCGCGGGCAAGAGCCAGGGTCCGGGCCTTCTGCCGTTTGAAGGCCTCGGCTACCTTGCCCTTCACCTCGGCGAACGGCGGGACAGCAGCCGGAAGGCTTTCGACGACCCTGATCACGACATAGCCGGCTGGGGTCTTGAGGGGGGCCGTCACCCCACCCAGAGCCAACGAAAACACCGCCTCCTCCGCGTTCTGGAAACCGCCAACCCCCTCGAGGGAATCTCCGCGCGCCAAGATCGCCGTCTTCGGCTCGAGACCGCGCCGGCGGGCCTCCGCCAGAAAATCGCCCGCGCCCCCGAGCGCCTCCTTCAGCTCCTCAGCCTTGGCCAGAGCCGCGCGATCACTCCTCTCGCCAGCGAGTTTCTCCCTGATCTGGCTCGCGACCTCCTTGAGGGGGCGTTTCGTGCCTCCCTGGATGTCCAACACCTTAATCGCGTGATAGCCGAAGGGCGTGCGCACCGGTTCTCGGGAGATCTCGCCCTTCTTCAGCGCGAAGGCCGCCTGCTCGAAGGCCGGAACGAGCTCGCCACGCGTGACGCTTCCGATCTCTCCTCCCGCGCCGGCCGTGGCAGCGTCCTCGGAGATCTCCTTGGCCAGCTTGGCGAAATCCTCTCCGGCCCGCGCCCGCTTGATAGCCTCCTCCACCTTGGCCCTCGCCTTTTCCTCCGCCTCGCTCCCCCCCACCGGCGGCACGCGCACCAGGATGTGCGCGACTCTCACGCGCCGCGGCCGCTCGAACTCGGCGGCGTGCCCCTTGTAGTACGCTTCCACGTCGGCGTCGCTGACCCGCGTCACGAACGCCTTGGAGCTCACCACCACGTAGTGCACCCGGCGCCGCTCGGGCTGCCGGAACTGCAGGGGGTCGCGCTTCATGAACTCTTCGAGTTCGCCATCCGTGACGCCCACGCCCGCCATGAGGGGCGAAACCTCGATCTGTACCCAGGCGGCCCGGACCTTCTCTCGCCGGAACTCATAGGCCTGCTTGAGTTCCATGTCCGAGACCTTGACCCCCTCCTTGATCGTCGCCTCCATCTTCCTCCGAACCAGCTCCCGCCGCTGCTCAATCTCGAAGGTCGCCGGGTCGATCTTCGCCCGATTCAGGATGCTCAGGTACCGCTCCCGGGAGAACCGTCCGTCCTCCTGGAAGGCCCGAATCGCCTGGATCTGGCCGCGGAGCTCGTTGTCGCCGACGCTGATCCCCTCCGCCTTCGCGCGCTGGAGGACCAGCGTCTCCTGGACCAGCTCATTCAGAACCTGCCGCGAGATGCCGAGACGCTCCGCGACCTCGGGCGAAAAGCGGTCCTTGTAGAGTTGCCGGTAGAAGTCCACATAGGAACGGTACAGCCGCTGGTAGCGTTCCAGAGGAATCTCCTCGCCGTTCACGGTCGCCACCGCGGTGGGGTCGCTCCCCGTAATGCTTCCTTTGCCCCAGACGAAGAAGGAGGTGCCGACGAAGGCAACGATGACGATAATCAGGAGGGTTTTCGTGTTGTGCCGCAATGCCTGGATCATCCGGACCTTTCTGAACTCCTCAAGACTGCGGCTCGAGCATCCTCACTCGCGGGGGTTTTCCTCCTCGGGAACCACGCGTCGCGCCACCGTTATGAAGCCGGTGTGAGCGACCATCCGGTGGAACGGCCGGACCGACGAGGCCTCGATGTTCCACGGACGGAAGAGGGTCTCGAACGTCTCCACGAGGCCATAGGCCGGGTGCCGCCGGAGTGTCTCGGCGGTCTGCTGAGACTGAATAATGGTCGGCACATAAGCGAGAAAGATGCCCCCCGACCGGAGGGTCTTCACCACAGGCTCGACGAGTCGCCACGGCTCTGGCAGATCCAGGATCACACGGTCAACCGGCTCCTCGTCGGCGAGCCCTTCCTCGACGGGCGAGAACCGCACGGCCAGGTTCGTCACCTCGCCCAGACGCGCCCGGATATTGGCCAGCGCCCGCCGCGCAAACTCTTCACGCTGCTCATAGGTGATGACCTTCCCCTCGGGCCCCACCGCTCGGAGCAGCGCCAGGGTGAGGGCGCCCGAGCCGGTGCCCGCCTCCAGGACCCGGCAACCGGGATACACGTCCGCCCAAAAAAGAATCATTGCGAGGTCCTTGGGGTAGATCACCTGAGCCCCCCGCGGCATGTCGAGCACGTATTCCGCGAGCGTCGGGCGCAGGGCCAGGTATCGCATGCCGAGCGAGGAGCGCAGCCAGCTCCCATCCGGGTGGCCGATAATCGCGTCGTGGGAGATCCAGCCGCGATCGGAGTGGAAGGTCTCGCCCTTCCTCAAGGTGAGCAGGTGTCGCTTTCCTCGCTGGTCAATCAGGAGAACGTGCTCGCCATCCTGGAAGGATTCAATCACGCTCATCGGAGAATCCGACGAGAGTTATAGCACAAGGACCCCCGCCGAGGAAAGCTGTCGATCAGGGACGCGGAGAGTCGGGTAGAAAACACGCGGCGACGAAGCCAAGAAGAGGCATCACGGCCGAGATCCAAAGCGCGCTCATCAGCCCCAGGTGATCGGCCACCCAGCCGAGAGCGGTGACCCCCACACCCCCCGCGCCGATGGCGAAGCCGACGATGAGGCCCGACGCCATGCCGGGATTGCGCGGCATGTAGGCCTGCCCCAGCACCACGGACACCGTGAAGGTGGACACCAGCACGAAGCCCAGCGCGCCAAGGACGATGAAACTCATCACGCCCCGGACCACAAGGAAGGCCATGGCGAGTGGCGTCGCGAGAAGAAAGACGCTGACCACATAGCGGCGAACGCCCACGCGGTCGGCGATGGGCCCGGCCGCGAGGGTGCCCGCCGCGCCGGCGCCCAGGAACACGAAGAGCAGCGTCCCGATCATACGCGGGTCGCCGTTCAGGACGTCCAGATAGTAGAACGGAACGAACGTCGTGAAGCCCAGCTGCACCCAGGAGCGAAGCGTCACCACCAAGAGGAGCAGGGACATGGCCCCGACCATGGTCCGAGGCGCGGTGGCGGCTGCCGCCTGGGCGCGGGGCATCGGCGGCGCCGACAACCTCGGGAGCGCCGCCGTCAGCAGCAGGGCCACGAGAACGCCGGGAACCAGGAGCCCCAGACTCCCGGGCAGGCCAAAGCCCGTGACGAGCGCCGTGATCAGGGGAGGGCCAACGGAGATTCCGATGTTGCCCCCCGTGGAGAAAATGGACAACCCCGTGGCCTTGCGATCGCCCGCCACCCGAGTCGCCGTTCGATACCCTTCTGGGTGGTACGCGGCAATGCCGAATCCCGAGATGACTACCAGGACCAACACGATGCCGTAGGAAGGTGCAAGCCCGCTCAGCGCGATCCCGAGGGACGAGAACAAGACCGAGAGCGGCAAGAGCCAGCGGCGCACCGTCCGGTCAGCCAGGTAGCCGAAGAGCGGCTGGATGAGGGACGACGTCACATTCGCCATGAGCACGATAGTCCCGGCGGCCGCGTAGGAGAGATCGAGCGCGGTTCTCAGAAACGGGAGGATCGCGGGGAG
This sequence comes from Candidatus Rokuibacteriota bacterium, assembly GCA_016201645.1. Classification (GTDB taxonomy): domain Bacteria; phylum Methylomirabilota; class Methylomirabilia; order Rokubacteriales; family CSP1-6; genus JACQCL01. Next base: position 2,390 of record JACQCL010000144.1, on the reverse strand, counting down.
CGCCCCCTGGTTGGTGTCGATGACCAGGTGCCCCAGTGCGAGGAGCCCGAGGAGGCGCATGTCCGGCTTCACCCGCTCACCGGCGGCCACGGGCACAGAAGCGGGTACGGGAGCCGCTCGATCGGGCGTCACGAACCCCCATGCTACACTAACCTCGCCATGAGCGCCCCCTTGAAGGTCCAGGCCTTGGGTCACGTCTCGCTCTTCGTCAGGGAGCTCGACGCGTCGATCCACTTCTATCGCGATCTACTAGGCTTACGCGACGCGGGCAGAGCAAAGAACGGCAAGATCGCCTTCTTCTCGGCCGGCCCGCATCATCACGACCTCTCGATCGAAGCAGCGCGCGCCGACGGTCCCGAGCGGCCCAAGGGCGCGCCTGGCCTCTACCACATCGCGTTCAAAGTGGGGGAGAGCCGCGAGGCGCTTCAAGAAGCCCGCACCTGGGTCGAGGCCCACGGTCTCACCCCTTTCGGCGAGATGAGCGGGCGGGAAAGCGCCTCGTTCTCCGTCCATGATCCCGACGGTCACGAGGTCGAACTCTACGTGGACCTCCGCACCGGCTGACGGACCCGCCAGATCGCCGCGGTCCCCGCCAGCAGGACCAACACCACAAACCCGAACGCCCAGAGATAGTTTCCCGTCGCGTCGAAGATCGCTCCTCCCGCCCACGCCCCGATTGCCTCGCCCGGCCCTGTGGCCAGAACAATCCAGCCGTAAATCGCGCCGAAGCTCTTCCCCGCAAAGACGTCCGCCGCGCGCGCGGCCGTCACAATCCCGCTCGACCCCTGGGCCAGTCCGTAGAAGAGCACGTAGCCGACCAGCCAGCCCGGCCAGCCGGTCCACGCCAGAAACCCGAGATTCCCGATCCCGACGATGGCACTCGCGTAGGTCAGCGTGAGTGTCGCGGCTCGGCCCAGTCGGTCGGCCAGCCATCCGGTCAGGAGCCGCCCCGCGAGGCTCACCAGGCTCACAGTGCCCAGGGCGGCTGCCGCTTGGACGAGAGGGACCCCCGCGCCCACCGCGAAAGCCACCATGTGGACATTCATCAGGGGGAACGCCATCGCCGAGAAGAACCTGACGGCCACCAGCCACCTGAAGGCCGGGGCCCGAGCCGCGCTGGCGAGCGTCCAGTGGCGATCGTCTAAGGAACCCCCGGGCTCGCCCTCGTTATTCCGCCGGGCCCGGCTCCTCGCGGGGTCCGGCAGACGCTGAAACGCGTTGGCCGGGATCAGAACGGCGACGAGGAGGACCGCCCATAGGAGGAGCGTCCCCCGCCAGCCATAGCGCGTGACAATCACCTGGGCAAGAGACACGAAGAGAAAGGCGCCTAACCCTGTCCCGAGGTCGGCAACGGCGATTGCCTTGCCGCGCGCACCGGGATACCAGAGCGCCGCCACCACCATGTTGGGCTGGCTCCCCAGCGCCGAGAGGCCGAGCCCCGCCACGATTCCGTAGGTGAGCACGAGGGCGGAGAGACTTTCGGCCTGGGCCGCCAAGACAAGGCCCAGCGCCGCCAAGAGCGTCCCGCCCTGAAACAGCCGCCGGGGCCCCAGCCGGTCCAGGGCGTAGCCGATCACGGGGCCCCCGAACCCCCCGAAGAACAATACCGCGGACTGAACCGCGGCGACCTCAGCCCGAGAGGCGCCGAACTCCTGGATCAGCGGCAGGTAAAGGACAGCGAAGGAAATGACGATCCCATTCTGGATTGCCATCGTGAGCGCGGCAATCGCCACGCTCCAGGGTCCCCGCGTGGAGGTGTTCAGGGGCGGCTCAGCCGCTATTGATCGCCGAACGCTGACAGGCCTGTGATGTCGCGGCCGATGATCAGCGTGTGGATGTCATGCGTGCCCTCGTACGTCACGACCGTCTCCAGGTTGAGCATGTGGCGGATGATCGGGTGCTCGTCCACGATCCCCGCCGCGCCCATGATGTCGCGCGCCATCCGCGCGGTCTCCAGCGCGATCGAGACGTTGTTCAGCTTCGCCATCGAGATCTGCTGTGCGGTGGCCTTGCCCTCATCCTTCAATCGCCCCAATCTGAGGGCCAGGAGCTGAGCCTTGGTGATCTCCGTGAGCATCCAGACCAGCTTCCGCTGCACGAGCTGGAATTGGGCGATCGGCTTGCCGAACTGGACCCGCGTCTGGGCGTACTGAAGCGCCCAGTCGTAGCAGGCCATGGCCGCCCCAACGGCGCCCCACGCGATGCCGTAGCGGGCCTGGGAGAGACAGCCGAGCGCGCCGCGGAGCCCCTTCGCGTTGGGAAGCCTGTTCTCGAGCGGGATCCGGCAGTCCTGGAACGACAGCTCGGAGGTGATCGACGCCCGCATCGAGAACTTCCCGTGAATGTCCAGGGTCGAGAAGCCCGGAGTCCCCTTTTCGACCAGGTAGCCG
>JACQCL010000127.1 GCA_016201645.1 Candidatus Rokuibacteriota bacterium | reverse complement strand
GGTGCAACCGCCGTACGGCCACCAGTGTGCGGTGTGCGGGAGGACCGTGGACAAGACCCACCCGCTTCACCGGGCCGAGCGCCCGGATCGGAGCGAAGTCCAGTTGGTCTCGGCCCTGCTGAAAGAGGTCGGAGCATACGGGCCTTGCACCTTGCAATTCCGGGGTTGACACTCCTCGGGAACGATGCTAGAAAACCTTAATTTTCCTGCCTGGATGAACGCGTCGAGCCCGAGGCCTCTGCGTGTGGCTCAATCCCGCAGAGGGTATCCCGTTTCTCCAATTGAAGGAGGTCCCGATGTTTGGACGAGGTAGCGCCCAGCGCTCCAGTAACCCGATGAAAGCAGACAACGGCCAACCAAACACTGCCATGACCCTCCTGACCGTCGTGGGCGACCACGCCAGGATGGAGGGGAAGTTCGACATCGCGGACTCGATCCAGATCGAGTGCGAGGTCGGAGGCGAGGTCAACGTCGGCGGCAAGCTCGTGATCGGGCAGAAGGGCGTGGTGACCGCCGATGTGAGGACCGTGGACGCCATCATCATGGGTCAGTACGAGGGCAACATGGTGGCCACCGGGAACGTGGAGATTGCAGCCACCGGCCGCGCCAGCGGCAACATCCAGACCGATTCCCTCGTCATCTCCAAGGGCGGCTTCTTCAACGGGAACGTCGTGAAGATCAAGGATCAGGACATCCAGAAGGGGCCGCGCCCCGTGTACCTTGTGGAGGAGAAGCGGATCGGTCAGCCGAAGTCGGTGTAACGAGGACGGGGTGATCCCATGTGGTGGACGCGAAATCGCAGGTCGTTGGCGCCGCGGGGAAACCTGACCGCGTTCATAGATGAAGGCTCGGAAATCGAGGGGAAGTACACGTTCAGCGGCACGGTCATGCTGAACGGGAAGTTCAAGGGCGAGATTGCCTCCACCGACATGCTGATCGTCGGCGAGCGGGGGGTGGTGAACGCCACGGTCCGGGTCGGCACGGCCATCATCGACGGGGAACTGGTGGGGAACGTGGTGGCCACCGAGCGGATCGAGCTGAAGGGGAAGGCCCGGGTGTTCGGCGACCTGGAGGCCCCCGTGATCATCGTCCAGGAGGGGGTGCTCTTCGAAGGGCATTGTCGGATGACCAAGACCAAGCCGGCTGAGACCACCCGCGACTTCTCGGTAGTGCCGCTGAAACGTTGACGGAGTCGAGAACTCCATCGGATATGATGGGATGCAGTGAACCCGGAATGCGGCTCCCCGGCAGGATCAGGGGAGGCGTGGTCCGCAACGCGAGGCACGACCATGAGGCAGCCACACCGGTTCAACCTCCTGATCGTCCACGGCGACGGCACGCGGGTCCTTCGCCTGAACCTTCCTCGTCTGGTTCTCTACGGCGCGCTGATTATCCTGGCCCTGGCGGTCTCCACGCTCGGCGCCATCTTCGGTGACTACGTCTCCCTGAAGCGGCAGTTTGGTCAGGTCGCTGCGCTCCAGCGGCAGACGGCGGAGCAGCAAGCCCTGATCGAGTCCTTCCACACCCGGATCGCGGAGGTCCGCGGCGAAGTCTCCAGGTGGCGGAACCTGCACGCCAAGATCTGGGAGCCCTTCGGTCCCGAGGCGGGGCCGGCTCCGAAGGGGACAGGAATCGGTGGCGGCGCGCCGGTGCGGGCCGCCTTCCCGGGCGACCGGGTCGCCCTCTCCCAGGAGCTGGACCTGCTCTCCGCCACGGTCAACGAGGAAGGGCAGAGTCTCCGCGCCCTGGAACGCTTCATCGCCAAGGCCGGACGGGTGCTGGCCGCGCTGCCATCCCGCTGGCCCGTTCGCGGCGCGGTGAATTCGGAGTTCGGCCGGCGGCTCTCGCCGTGGACGGGGGCGCCGGAGTTCCACAGCGGGATTGACATCAGCAGCGAGCGCGGCACGCTCGTGAAGGCCCCGGCCCCGGGCACCATCATCTTTGCCGGCTTCCAGGCCGAGTACGGCAACACGGTGATCCTCGACCACGGTAACGACATCAAGTCCCTCTACGGCCACCTCCAGAAGATCCAGGTCACCCAGGGCCAGCGGGTCGAGCGCGGCCAGGTTATCGCCGTGAGTGGTAACACGGGCAAGAGCTCCGGGCCCCACCTTCACTACGAGATTCTGGTGAAGGGGCAGGCCGTCAACCCCCGCGGCTATCTCTGGGACTAATGTCGAAGGGGGCCTCGACTGCCCCCTCCGAGTCCTCCCCCAAAAAACAGATTGCGCCGGCAAAGCCGGCGCTCGACAGCAGCCATCCGATAGCACGTTTTCCATGGACCGTCCGTCGGGAGTTCCCCAGTCGATCGAAGTAGGGCGAGCCGTGGCGGCGTGCGAAGCGCAGGGAGCCGGAGCGCGCTGAGCAGCACAACGGAGTTGGGTTGCGAAGCCTACCCCCCGTTTCGGGGGGATGGGGGGGCCAGCGGAGGCGCCCGAGCGAACTACGGCCGTCTAGGCGAGCCCGTCTGAGCGAGCGCGGAAATCCCGGTGGGAGGTCTGGACTAGGTCGAGCGGTGTTTGCGGAGGAAGGCCAGGCAGGCGGCGTTGAACACGTCGGCCTGCTCCCAGAGATACCCGTGGCCGCCCCCCTCGATCACCAGGAGCTCGGCGCCGGGGATCCGTTCCTGGAGGACACGCGAGAACCGGAGCGGCACGAAAACATCCTCGGCCCCCACGGTGATCAGCGTGGGGCAGTGGATTTGTCCCAGGCGCTCGAGCGTATCGTGGGCCCAGCACGCCTCGGCCTGCCGCGTGAGCCCCGTGAGGGTCGCGGGATGGGGGCTCTCCACCAGGCGTTGAACGATCAGCTCCACGAACTCGGGCCGCTCGGCGTAGGTCTGCGGACTGAGGAGCCAGGGCAGGAGGGCGCGGACGAACTCCTCGCGGGTGAAGGCGGCTCGGGCGCGGAGGAGCGACTGGCCGACGGCCTGAACGAACGGGTCGATCCGGCCCAGCGTCGCGTGGAGTTGGAGCGTTCGCACCCGCTCGGGATAATTGAGGGCGATCTCCTGGGCAATCATCCCGCCCATGGAGAGGCCGGCGATGTGGGCGCGGGCGACCCCCAGGGCGTCCATGAGCGCCAGGGTGTCGTCGGCCAGCATCCGGATCGTGTACGGGATGTCCGGCTGGTCGCTCTGGCCGGCTCCGCGATTGTCGGGGGCGATGTACCGGAGCTCCCGGGAGAACGCCGGCACCTGAAGCGCCCAGGCGGTGTGGTCGCCGCCCCAGCCCATGAGCAGCACGAGCGGGTCGCCCTCGCCCGCCTCCTGGTAGTAGATCCTGATGTCACGGACGCTTACCGCCGGCATCGATCGTTCGTCATTCGATGATGACGCCGCAGTAACCCACCACCCGCTGATAGTCACCCGAGACATCCCCGGAGGTCATATACCGGACCAGCTCCGCCCGGCGGGCCCCCAGGTCGCCCAGCGCTGAGAGCAGCGCCGTCGTTGGAGCGATGCCGCACATGGAGATCCTGTGCTCTCTGACCGTGCGCTGGAGCCGTTCGGGGTCAAGCGTCAGGACCGCGTCGATGGCCAGCCGGTCTTTCCTGTTCGACACGGCCTGCGACTCGTAATGGTTCAGGTCCGTGGAGGAGATGAGGAGAACGGGCTCCTGGCAGGTTTTGACGGCGGCCGCGACGGCCTTGCCCACCGCCGCGCAGAACGCGAGGTCCGTCTTCATAAGGGTCACCGGCACGAACTGAACGTCGGGGCGTAGCCGCCGGAGGAAGGGGAGTTGCACTTCCAGCGCGTGCTCCTGCGCGTGGGCGGCCTCGTCCTCCTCGAGCTCGCGGGAGCCCGTCAGGATACGCCGTGCGAGATCGTGGGCGATCGCGAGATCCCCCCCGGGGATCGCCCAGCGCCCTCGGGTCATGATGGAGCCCCAGGGCCCGAGCCCGGTGTGGTTGGGGCCGAGGAGGACCACCAGCCGGGGCAGCGCGAGGCGGCCGTACACCGCGCCGGCCACCTTTCCCGAGTACGTCCAGCCGGCGTGCGGAACGACGACGGCCCGGGGCGAGACCTTCGGCTGAACGTCTTCGATAAGACGGGAGAGGTCCGCCTCCACCTGCTCGGGACGGCTGGGATAGAAGAGACCGGCGACCGCGGGTCGTCTGACAGCGTCCATCAACCGCGAAAAAGGCCCTAGTGCGCTTCCAACGAATTAGGCCAAATCTTCCGCGTCGCGTGTCGGTGCCGGGCCAAATGACGAGCCAGGCAAGGCCCGAGGGAGGAGCCGACCGGAGCGTACCGGGTTGTACGTGAGGATCGGCGACGACCGAGAACGCCGTATGGCGAAGTTAGTTGGTCCGGCACTAGTAATTCTTTCTGAGGTCCATGCCGGCGTACAGCGAGGCGACCTGATCGGC
>JACQCL010000126.1 GCA_016201645.1 Candidatus Rokuibacteriota bacterium | reverse complement strand
GTGGTGGAAGACACCCAGTGCGTCGCCACGTCCTATCCGGAGTTTCTGGCGACCCTCAACGCGCTGACTAGGGAGCCGTGCGCGGTCGCCGAGCCATGAAGAGCGATGGGTCTGCCTGGGGCAAATCGCGAGCGTAGGCGAGCCACCACTACGGGCACCCGTGCCACTTCACGTGGCGCGGGTCGTCGGCGCCCTGTGATCACGATTGACGGCCCGGCTGGAGCGGGGAAGAGCACGGTGGCGCGCGAGCTGGCACGGCGGCTCGGCTACCGCCTGATTGACACGGGCGCGCTCTATCGGGGGGTCGCCTGGCGCGTGCGTGAAGCGGGCGTGGACCCCGAAGATCGCCAGGGGCTTGAGCGCCTCCTGGGCAGCACGACGATTGACATCAAGGACGGCGCTGTGCTGGTTGACGGCCGGGACGTGAGCGCCGAGGTCCGGACTGCTGAGGTGGGGGAGCTGGCGTCGCGGCTCGCCGCGCTTGCCGCCGTCAGGGCGAAGGTGACCCCGATCCAGCGCCGGCTGGCGGCCGCGGGGGGAGCGGTGCTGGAGGGACGCGACACGGGAAGTGTCGTCTGCCCGGACGCCGAGGTGAAGTTCTACCTGGACGCCTCCCCGGAGGTCAGGGCGATCCGCCGTCAGCGGGAGCTGGCGGAACGTGGAATCGCCGCCGATCCGAAGGCGGTTCGCGCCGGGATCCTTCAGCGGGACCGGCAGGACATGGAGCGGGTGCTGGCGCCCCTCGTGGTCCCCGAGGGAGCGACCGTGATTGACTCGACGGGGAGATCGGTGGAGGAGGTCGTCGGGCTCATGCTAGAGGCCGTGGAGCGGCTCGGGTGCTCTACACGATCCTGAGGCTTCTCATCGCGGTGTTCTTGCGCCTCCTGTTCAGGCTGGAGGTGCGGGGGGCCGAGCATGTGCCGGCCGTCGGCCTCGCTATGATCGTGGCGAATCACTCGAGCCTGCTCGATCCGCTCGCCGTCGGGGTGACGGCGCCGCGCCCGCTCCACTATATGGCGAAGGCGGAGCTGTTTCGGATTCCGCTCTTCGGGCGGCTGCTTCACGCGGTCAATGCGCGACCCGTGCGCCGGGACGGCTCCGATTCCCGGGCGCTCCGCGAGGCGCTCAGGATCTTGGAGAGCGGGCAGGCGCTGCTGGTTTTTCCCGAGGGGACCCGCGCTCCCGAGGGGATGCTGAGGGAGGGCCGGGCGGGCGCCGGGATGCTCGCCCTCCTGAGTGGAGCCCCGGTCGTCCCCGCCTACGTCGAGGGGACGGGGCGAGCGCTGCCGCGGGGCCGGTGGCTGCCCCGGCCGGGGAAGATCCGGGTGGTCTTCGGGCCGTCGCTCTCCTTCGGCAAGATGGACGACGGGCGTCGGAGGGAACGCTACCTGAGCGCCAGCGGGGAGATGATGGCCGCCATCGCCCGGTTGAAGCAGGCCGTCGAGGTCGGTGAGCGGGCGGGGATGACGACGGCGCGTGCGGGAGGATCGAGAGATATGCGAAGCGCGTTGAGAGAAACTTAAAAAGGGGGAACCGTTCGAATGGAAAAGGACGAAAAGAAAGCCCGCGAGGAAGCGGGGGCTCGAAAGGAGGCGATAACCGGAGAGGCCGAGGAGCGCATGGAGGACTGGTTCAGCCAGGAGCTCTCGGACTTCGAGGAAGGGGAGATCGTCATCGGGCGCATTGTCCAGGTGCGTGGCGGGGAGGTCCTCGTGGACGTGGGGTACAAGAGCGAAGGTACCATCCCGCTCGAGGAGTTCCTCCGCTCGGGCACCGTCCCCAAGGTGGGCGACGAGATCGAGGTGTACCTGGAGGCGAAGGAAGACGCCGAAGGCCTCATCGTCCTCTCGAAGGATCGGGCGGACAAGATCAAGGTGTGGGACGTCGTGTCGCGTGCCTACGAGAAGGGGAGCCCGGTGGAGGGGAAGGTGGTGGAGGTCGTGAAGGGCGGTCTCGCCGTGGACGTGGGGGTCCGGGCGTTCCTGCCGGGCTCGCAGGTGGACCTCCGCCCGGTGAAGAACCTGGCGTCGCTGGTCGGGCAACTGATCCGGGCGAAGGTCATCAAGCTGAACCGCCGCCGCGGGAACGTGGTGCTCTCCCGCCGGGCGCTGCTGGAGGAGGAGCGGGAGGAGCGCAAGCGCCACACCCTCTCGGTCCTGCACGAGGGGATGGCCCTCACGGGCACGATCAAGAACATCACCGACTACGGGGCGTTCGTGGACCTCGGCGGCATCGACGGGCTGCTCCACGTCACCGACATGTCCTGGGGGCGCATCGGCCACCCGTCGGAGATCTTCCAAGTGGGCGACCAAGTCGAGGTCGTCGTCCTGCACTTCGACAAGGAGACCAGCCGGGTTTCGCTGGGGTACAAGCAAAAGAGCTCGGACCCGTGGGAGATCGTCGAGACGAGGTACCCCGTGGGCTCGAAGGTAGTCGGCCGGGTCGTGAGCCTCACGAATTACGGCGCCTTTGTGGAGCTGGAGGCCGGAGTCGAAGGATTAGTGCACGTGTCCGAGATGTCCTGGACCCGGCGGGTTCGCCACCCCTCCAAGCTGGTCAATATCGGCGATCAGGTGGAGGTCATGGTGCTCGACGTCAACAAGGCCACGAAGCGCATCTCGCTCGGCATGAAGCAGGTGGAGCCGGACCCCTGGGTGACGATCGAGGAGCGCTACACGCCCGGGACGCGCGTTCAGGGGAAGGTCAGAAACCTGACGGACTTCGGCGCGTTCGTGGAGTTGGAGCCCGGGGTGGACGGGCTCCTCCATATCTCGGACATGTCCTGGACCCGCAATATCGGTCATCCCTCGGAGCTCCTGAAGAAAGGCCAGCAGATCGAGACGCTGATCCTCAACGTGGACCGCGAGGCCAAACGGATCTCCCTGGGCCTCAAGCAGATCCAGCCGGATCCCTGGGAGATGGTGGCGGAGCGGTATCCGGTGGGCTCGCGCGTGACCGGCAAGGTGGTCCGCCTCACTGACTTCGGGGCCTTCGTCGAGCTGGAACCGGGCGTGGACGGCCTCCTCCATATCTCGCAGTTGTCCGAGCGGCCCGTTAACCGCCCCGAGGAGATCGTGAACGTGGGGGACGAGCTGACCCTCGTGGTCATTCGGGTGGACCCGACCGAGCGGAGGATCGGCCTCAGCCTCAAGGAGCTGGCTGCCGCGATTGAGCGCGAGCAGGTGCAGGAGTACAGGGGGCGGCCGCGCAAGCGTCGTCGGGGGGGCGGGGACGCAGACGAAGAGGAAGAGGAGGAATAGGCCGCATGACCTCACGGGGACGGACCATTGCCATCGCGCTCGCCGTCACGGCGGGAGTCATCGTCGTCTTCTTTCTGACCGTGTGGGTGTTGATGTCGGTCCTGGAGGGAGGCGGGCTGCCCGTGGGGCAGAAGGTTGCCGTCGTGGAGCTGGAGGGAATTATTGTCCAGGCCGACAGCGTGGTGCGGGAGCTGAACGAGCATCGGGAGAATCCGTCGGTCCGGGCAGTGGTGGTCCGGGTGAACAGCCCCGGCGGAGTCGTCGCGCCTACGCAGGAGATCTACTCGGCGATCCAACGCCTCAGAAAAAGCGGCAAGCCCGTCGTGGCGTCGCTGGGCTCGGTCGCGGCGTCGGGTGGGTACTACGTGGCGACCGCCGCGGATCGGATTTACGCCAGCCCGGGCACCCTGACCGGATCCATCGGGGTCATCATGCAGATGGCGAACCTGGAGGGGCTTCTCAAGAAGGTCGGCGTGGACTATGTGGTCGTGAAGTCGGGGCAGTACAAGGACATCGGCAACATCGCTCGCCCGATGACCCCCGAGGAACGCCGCATGCTCCAGGCGCTGCTGGATGACGTCTACGACCAGTTTGTGGACGCGGTGGCGCAGGGGCGGAAGCTCGACAAAGCGACGGTCGAAGGCTTTGCCGACGGCAGGATCGTGTCAGGCCAGCAGGCGAAGCAGCTCAAGATGGTGGATGCTCTGGGGGGGCTGGACGACGCCATCGAGGCGGCGGCCACGCTGGCGGGGCTTCCGCCCAAGCCCAGGCTCATCCTGCCTCGCCGGCGATTCTCGATTTTCGACGTCCTGAAGGAGTATCTGGGGCTGCCGGGAACCGGCCCGCTCCTTCCCAGTTTTCCGACGCTGAAGACGCCTCTCTACCTGATGGCCTGAGGCCCGTTACCGCAAGCGCGAGCGAGGGCGACGACCCACCCGCAAGGGGTGGGTGCCACGACCCGCTTCGCGGGTGCCCGCAAAGGTGGCTCGCGTGCGCTCGCGCGTTCGCCGCTTCCCCCTTACGGGCGGGGAGCGCGGCGTCGGCGCAGTTCCTGGTGGATCCGGAGGTCGGCGAGCCGCATCACGAAGGCGACGGCCCCGGCCGCCAGCGCGAGGGCGAGAAGGGCTCCCACGGACACCATGTCGGCCAGCGTGGCGATCCCGTGGACGCCGAAATAGATGCTGGTGATGGCGGCGATGAGCATGATGGCCAGGAGAGCGCCTCGGTAGAGCCACCGTTCCACGAGGAGGTGCTCCAGCGCCTCGTCATCCTTGGCCAGCCACTCCGAATCTTTCATATTTAGGGAAGGTCTTTAGAATTCTTGCGTTGATCGCTCCGAGGGTATAG